>JANMQE010000807.1:0-1669 GCA_031370195.1 Phyllobacteriaceae bacterium | reverse complement strand
TTCTGACATTTTGCAATTAAGCGTTCCTGAGCGGCTTCAGTGGGTAGAAGCCGTCTGGAATAGCATCGCCGCACAACCAGAGGCCCTGCCGCTCACTGCCGCCGAACGCGCGGACATTGATCGCCGCCTGGATGACCTGCGCGACAATCCCGACGACGATTTTTCGTGGGAAGAAGTCAGGGATAACCTGCTCAAACGAAAACGATGAAAGCTCTCAGGGTCAGACGTTTAGCTAAAATTGAAATTGATGAAGCCTTCGACTGGTACGAATCAAAAGAACCCGGAGTGGGTGTCGCGTTTCTTGATGACATCAACGCCAGCCTCAAGCAAATTCAGCAAAACCCCTTCCTTTACGTCACAACTTATCGAAGCACTCATCGCGCCCTGCTTGACGTATTTCCTTATGCGCTGCTTTATCGCGTTGCCAAAACTTCGATCATTTTGATCACGTTCGGCGCAATCCTGACGACTGGACGCAACTCACGTAATAAACAGTTATGACCCCAGAAAGCACTGCCAGCACTGCCAACATCGTCATCATCGGCGGCGGCGTCATCGGACTCTCCGTCCTCGCCGAACTCGCGCAAACTCACGACGACGTATTCCTGCTCGAAGCCAAACCGCGCGTAGGGCAAATCTCTTCGACGCGCAACAGCGGCGTCATTCACGCGGGGATGTATTACGCGACCGGTTCTCTCAAGGCGACGCATTGTGTGCGCGGCGTGCCGATGCTGTATGAGTTTTGCGCGCGCTACGACATTCCGCATCAGCGCATCGGCAAACTCATCGTCGCCGATTCGCTCGACCAGACGCCCGAACTCGAAGCCATCAAAAAACTCGGCGATGCCAACGGCGTCGAAGGATTGCAACTCGTAGATCATTCTTTCATCCGTCACCGCGAACCCGCACTCGCTTCGCCGGTCGCGTTGCACTCGCCCAACACCGGCATCATCGAAGCCGAAGCCCTGGTGAATAAGCTCGCCGCCCTCGCGCAAGAACGCGGCGCGCACATTCTGCCCGGTTCGCCCGTGCAATCGGTCGAAGTCAAAGGCGACCTCGTATATTTGCGCACGCCGCACGAAACCATCGCGGCGCGTTGCGTCATCAACAGCGCGGGCTTGTATGCCGACGCCGTCGCGCGAATGTTCGGTTATGACAAACATACGGTCTATGCCTGTCGCGGTGAATACGCCGAAGTCGTGCCGAGCCGCCGCGAGCTGATCAAAGGTTTGGTTTACCCGCTGCCGCTGAAAAACGGCCACGGCTTGGGAGTGCATCTCACGCCTACGACGGGCGGACGCCTGCTGGTCGGCCCCAATTCGCGTTACCGCGACAGCAAGGAAGACTACGAAGGCGACCCGACACCAGTGAAAGATTTTTACGAAGCGGCTTTGCACATGCTGCCTACGTTGCGGCCTGAGGATTTGCGCGCAAGTTACAGCGGCCTGCGCCCGCGCCTGCAAGCCGCGCACGAAAGCGGTTTTGTGGATTGGGCGATTGAATACGACCCGCAATATCCGCAGGTCATTCATTTGATCGGTATGGAATCGCCGGGACTTACGTCTTGCTTGTCGTTGGGATTGAGCATCGCGAAGATGGCAAGCGAAGTTGTGACTTGAGCAATTGCGCGCCCAGCTTTATCTCTCTCACGGCTGTGCCGCAGTGATGT
>JANMQE010000800.1:0-2332 GCA_031370195.1 Phyllobacteriaceae bacterium | reverse complement strand
GGGTCGGAAAGCCAATATTCGGTCACGCTCGACAGGGTCTTGGCGACATCAACCAGCGGCTCGGAAAAATTCTCGGCCTTGGCGCCGGCCTCGCGCGGAGCCAGCCAAGCGGACGCTGCCTTGCCGGCGGCCTCGACCATGCGTGCCATGTTTATGGCAAACGCATCGGGATCCTTGACTAGAAACGGCTCGAGCTGTTTCGGATCCATGCCAATGGTTTTGCCTTTATCATTATTCACGCGCCGATTCCTCCCAGAGGGCGTTCATTGACATATTATCGCCAGAACAGGATAGGCATACAATTATCAATTGGCAGTGTGGTATATGTGGCAGTCATGACATTTTTTCGGTGCTTCTCAAAGACTTCATCTTCTCTGGCCGTGGTTATGGTCGGCCTTGCAGGCTGTGCGACCGCGACCATCGACAATGCGGTGCCAACATCGGCGCAAGCGGGCGATGCGATGGCATTGCCTGCGGCGCAACAGACCGCGAGTGCGACGGTTGCCCCGCAAGAAAAACCCGTTCCGCCGCGTTCCGGTGCGCCGATCAACACCGGTGCCTATCCGAACATCAATATTGTCCCTGAAGGTCAGACCAGTCAGCTATCCAATGCGGAGTCAGCCAATTTGCGCAACTCGCTCTATGCCGAGCAGGCCGCGCAGCGGCTTCCGGGCGAACCTGTTGAAGCCTACATCGCGCGACTGCGCAAATTGCAGAGCCTTGGCTCTACCCATGCCGCTGCGGCGCTGAAGCAAATCGAAGCGTCCCGGTAACATTTTTCGCGCAAGTATGCAGCGCCAATCCCTATCGACGATAAGAACCGATGCGTGTATAGGCCGCGCAAATCCTGGAGCCCTGAGCAATGGAAGAATTCCACAAAGTCCGCCGTCTGCCGCCATACGTGTTTGAGCAAGTCAACCGTTTGAAGGCCAGCGCGCGGGCAGCCGGGGCCGACATCATTGACATGGGCATGGGCAATCCTGATTTGCCGACGCCGCAGAGCATTGTCGACAAGCTGTGCGAAGCCGTTCAGGACCCGCGCACGCACCGCTATTCCTCGTCCAAGGGCATTCCGGGCCTCCGCCGCGCGCAGGCCGGTTATTACGAGCGGCGCTTCGGCGTGAAGCTCAATCCGGATACGCAGGTTTGCGCAACGCTTGGCTCCAAGGAAGGCTTTGCCAACATGGCGCAGGCGATAACTGCGCCCGGCGACGTGATCCTGTGCCCGAACCCGTCCTATCCGATCCATGCCTTCGGCTTCATCATGGCAGGCGGCGTCATTCGCTCCATTCCGGTCGAGCCGGACGAGAATTTCATTCCGGCGCTGGAGCGCGGCGTCAAGCATTCGATCCCCAAGCCCATTTGCCTGATTGTCTCCTACCCGTCGAACCCGACGGCAATGATTGCCTCGCTGGATTTCTACAGGGACGTCGTCGCCTACGCCAAAAAGCACGACATCATCATCCTGTCGGATCTTGCCTATTCCGAAATCTACTTTGACGGCCCGCCGCCGCCATCCATTCTTCAAGTTCCCGGCGCCATCGACATTGCGGTCGAATTCACCTCAATGTCGAAGACCTTCTCGATGCCCGGCTGGCGCATGGGATTTGCGGTCGGCAATGAAAAGCTGATTGCGGCACTCACCCGCGTCAAATCCTATCTCGACTATGGCGCGTTCACGCCGATACAGGTGGCAGCGACCGCCGCGCTGAATGGCGATGGCTCGGATATTGCCGAAGTGCGTGACACCTACAGGAAGCGCCGCGATGTGCTGGTCGACTCATTTGGCAAGGCCGGATTTGATGTGCCGCCGCCGCCCGCGTCGATGTTCGCATGGGCGCCTATCCCTGAAAAATTCCGCCATCTCGGCTCGCTGGAGTTTTCCAAGCTGCTCATTGAAAAAGCAGACGTCGCTGTTGCCCCCGGCATCGGCTTTGGCGAACATGGCGATGATTATGTCCGCCTCGCGCTGGTCGAAAACGAACACCGCATCCGTCAAGCCGCGCGTTCAATCAAGAAATTCATGGCCACAGCGGATGAGCGGATGCACAATGTGATTTCGCTCAACGCCCGGCGCTAACTTTTTCATGGACTATTCGAGCACTGGATGGTGTCGTCATCGGCTTGAGAGTTTGATTCGAATCTTATGGTGCTGAAATGAGACCAGAAATCCCACTTATTGCCCCCGAAATCGTTAGAAGTCTCGCCGACGCTAAATATGGAGGCGATACGGAAAAAATCGCCACCACGACGACAAAACCCTTTTCGTATAGGAGGGTGAATTTATCGAGTCGATAGGCCATGATTACTTCTTCTCAAACTCGGCATCGAT
>JANMQE010000779.1:0-2069 GCA_031370195.1 Phyllobacteriaceae bacterium | reverse complement strand
CCCGAACCCATCCCAAAACGCTTTCGCCTTTGAGAAAAAGCCTTCGGACTCCGGCGAATTGTTACGGGCTTCGGTGTCAAACTCACGCAGCAATTCGCGCTGGCGTCGTGTGAGGTTGACAGGTGTTTCCACGGACACTTGAATATACATGTCGCCGAATTGTTGGGAGCGCAGCACCGGCATGCCCTTGGTTTTCAGGCGGAACTGTTTGCCGGATTGCGTGCCGTCGGGAATGGTGACGCGGGCTTTTTTGCCATCGATGGTCGGCACTTCAATTTCACCACCCAGCGATGCCGTGGCCATGGAGATGGGCACCTTGCAGAACAGATCAGCGCCTTCACGCTGGAAAAATTCATGGGGCCGCACAGAGATGAAAATATAGAGGTCCCCTGATGGTCCGCCGCGCGTTCCCGCTTCACCTTCACCAGAGAGCCTGATGCGTGTTCCATCTTCCACGCCAGCCGGAATATTAACCGAGAGCGTACGCTCCTTGGTGACACGGCCTTGGCCGCCACAGGCCGCACACGGGTCGGCAATCACTTGGCCACGACCTGAGCACGTGGGGCAAGCACGTTCGACTGTGAAGAAACCCGATTGTGATCTGACAGCACCAGCCCCATTGCATGTGCCGCAGGTCTTGGGGCTCGTGCCGGGCTTGGCACCTGACCCTTTGCACATTTCGCAGGAGACAGAAGAAGGCACACGCACGGACGCATTTTTGCCGCGATAGGCGTCAGCGAAATTGACTTCCAGATTGTAGCGAAGATCAGAGCCGCGCTGAGCGCCCGTGCCACCTCGGCGCTGGCGCTGGCCACCTCTGCCCCCCATCACGTCGCCGAACAGGTCTTCGAAAATATCAGACATCGAAGACGAGAAATCAGGACCAAAGCCCGGTCCACCGGGCCTGCCACCACCCGCACCATTTTCAAAAGCCTGATGGCCGAAGCGGTCGTAAGCCGCTTTTTTCTGTGGGTCTTTGAGGACGTCGTAAGCCTCGTTGATTTCCTTGAACTTGGCTTCCATCGTCTTGTCGCCGGGGTTGGCGTCGGGGTGGTATTTTTTGGCCTGATTGCGATATGCCGATTTCAGCGCCTTTTCATCAGCACCTTTTGCAACACCCAGAATTTCGTAGAAATCACGTTTTGCCATTTGGATCATTCATTGCGTTTGCCCTCGCCCTTCGAGGCCGCTGGCGCGGCACCTCAGGGTGAGGGCTAAACTGACGTCATATACAACCTCATCCTGAGGTGCGAGTGCAAAGCACTCGCCTCGAAGGATGCGCTGCAAGCAGGGCTCACGACTTCTTGTCGTCGTCTTTGACCTCTTCAAACTCGGCATCCATGATGTCGTCGAGTTCGTCGCGTTCAACCGGACCATCATCCTGATCATCATCGGAATCACGCGCCCCGTCGCCCTTGTTGGCACCGGCTTGCTTGTACAAGGCTTCACCGATTTTCATCGACGCTTGCGCAAGGGCTGTGGTCTTTTCCTTGATCACATCAGGGTCGCCACCTTCAATGGCTTCCTTGACCTCGGCAATGGCAGCTTCAGCAGCTTCCTTGTCGGCAGGAGCGATCTTCTCGCCCAAGTCGGCCATCGACTTGTGGGTGGCATGGATCAGACCTTCAGCCTGGTTCCGGGCTTCAACCAGAGCAACCTTCTTCTTGTCTTCGGCGGCATTGGCTTCAGCGTCCTTCACCATTTTTTCAACTTCAGCATCCGACAGGCCGCCTGAGGCTTGAATGCGGATCTGCTGTTCTTTGTTGGTGGCCTTGTCTTTGGCAGACACATTGACGATGCCGTTGGCGTCGATGTCGAAGGTAACTTCGACCTGCGGCACACCGCGTGGTGCAGGGGGAATACCCATCAGGTCAAACTGACCGAGAACCTTGTTGTCGGCGGCCATTTCGCGCTCGCCCTGGAAGACGCGGATGGTGACGGCGTTCTGGTTGTCCTCGGCGGTCGAGAACACCTGGCTCTTCTTGGTCGGGATCGTGGTGTTGCGATCGATGATGCGGGTGAACACGCCGCCCAGCGTCTCGATGCCCAGCGACAACGGGGTCACGTCG
>JANMQE010000775.1:0-7256 GCA_031370195.1 Phyllobacteriaceae bacterium | reverse complement strand
CGCCGCAAGGACATTCACCCCGTCGATTCCATACTGAAAGACGTCCACTATTTCGCCGTCGAAGCATTCCGGTGGAAACCCGGGGACAGTGGACTCTGAAAGGCAACTGTCCCCGATCTCAGAAGAGATTGAAATTACAGCCAAAAATCCCATTATTTTCGTCATTCCGGGGCGGCGTAGCCGAACCCGGAATCCAGAGTCGTGGCCGTGGAAAGTGTCGCAGTCCGTCAGACGTAAAAGACTGTTAAACCAATGATTTCATTGAAATTTCAGAATCCGCCAAAGCCTGTCTCGATCCCAACTTCGCTGCTTCCCGTCTCTGGATTCTTAGGCTCCGCTGCGCGGTCCCGGAAAGACGGAAATGTGGGGGGGGGCTGGCCAACATCCACTATCGCGGATAATCGCTTGAAGATATATTTTGGCAACAAAGGGCCCGTGTCGTTGCCTCAGGCAGCCTTGCCGCGATGCAGGAAGACATCCATCTTGCCAAGCAGACGCGCCAGATCAACCGGCTTTGTATCAAAGTCGCTGCAACCTGCCTCGATGGCGTTCTTGCGGTCGGACTCAAAGGCGCTCGCGGTCAGTGCGATAATCGGGATATGCTTTGTCCGGTAGTCCGCCTTGATCCGGCGGGTGGCTTCGCAGCCGTCCATTTCGCCAAGACCGATGTCCATCAGGATCAGTTCAGGCTGAACAATCCTTGCCGCCTCGATGCCCGACGGACCGTCTTCAGCGAATCGCACCTCAAAACCACGGCGCTCAAGGCGTCTGCCGAGCACGTCACGGTTCATCGGATTGTCTTCCACGATCAGGATTATGGCCATTGTCATACCCGCAGGTCTACCCGTTTGGTCCGCGTCAACCAGCCTTTTGGGCTGTCGGACGCGATCCGGTTTCTACTTCTTCAATCATCTGCACCAGACGGTCACGGTCCAGCGGCTTTGCGATGAACCCGTCTGCACCATCACGATAGGCGCGGTGGCGCTCGTCAAGCACGCTCAGCATCAACACTTTCGTGTCTGCGCAATTGCGGTCGGCGCGGATTTCCCGCAGCAAATTCCATCCATCACTGCCCGGCAGCATGATGTCGAGGATAACAAAGGCCGGCTTTGTCGCACGCACGACCTGAAGCCCGGTCTGGCCGTTATCAACCAGCACGGTCTTGAAGCCTTCCTTGGTCAGAACGCGCTCGGCAAGTTCAAGCACCGAGTGATCATCGTCGATCACCACAACCGTCTTGTCCGCATTGTGCGACCGTGCCATTGGTGCGGGCGTGATCATGTCGAGCTCTTCTGCCGACATATCATCCGATTCTGAATCTGCGACGACAGTCTTCTGCTCGGTAATCAAGGCGGCGTTTTCCATTGGCTTTGTCATGGATTTGTTGCGGTCTGACATTCGTTCCATGACGTTTCCACCGACTTGGACCGCCGGCAGATTGATGGTGAAACAAGCGCCTTTGCCTGGATCGCTTTCGACCGTAATTTTGCCCTTCATCAACTGACAAAGGTTCTGGCTGAGCGAGAGGCCAAGGCCGGTGCCACCGAATTTGGCAGCGATAGCCGCGTTTGCCTGCTGGAAGTTTGAGAACAGTTTCAACTGCTGCTCTTTGCTGATGCCGACGCCCGTGTCGATGACCTTGATGACAACCCAGTCCATCTCGTCGCGATGCTCGCGGCCTACAGCGAGTGTAACCTTGCCATTTTGGGTGAACTTGGCGGCGTTCGACAGGAGATTGAGCACGGCCTGGCGCAGTTTCGTCGCGTCCGCGTCGATGGTGCCAAGATTGTCGCCACGTTCAACAATGAACTGGTTGGTGTTTTTGACCACCATTGGACGTCCGGTAAACTCGATCTCCTCGATGAACCGGTCGAGTGACATCCGCTCCAGATACAGATCCATCTTGCCTGCTTCGATCTTGGAGATGTCGAGAATGTCATTGACCATCGACAGCAAATGTTTGCCCGCCGCACTGATCTTCTGCAGGTCGGCAATCTGCTCGCCACGGCCGTCGATTTCGGCGTCTTCGAGCATGATTTCCGAATAGCCGATAACCGCATTCAGCGGCGTGCGCAGTTCATGGCTCATCTTTGCGAGGAATTCGGACTTCGCACCGTTCGCCGCTTCCGCCTCTTCCTTTGCAGTGGTCAGAGCCGTCATCGTTTCACGGTGTCGCGTCACCTCCTGCATCAGGCCGGATTGGGAATCGATGATGGTTGCATAGTAGATGGCCATCATGAACACGTAGGCCGAAGCCAGAACTGCCGACAGAATACCGGCAGAAGCAAGGTTTTCGACGGGAATATGGACCGGGAATCCACCTGTCACATAGGAGGCATAGAACGCGACCATGCTCAGGCCGATTTCGGCAAGGATCGCCAACCGCGTGAACGGCGTCGAGCCGAGATAAAAGAAGGCCAACAGCGGCACAATCAGCAGCCACATCAGGAATGGCGAAGACCCGCCGCCATAGTGGTATGAACCCCAGAGGATCGCGAAAATCAGGTTCTGAACGGACAGAAGCGCCAGAGTCTCGTATTTGACCGGCAGATATTTGACTGCAAACAGGAACACCCAGAACAGCGTGATCGATGCGCCGAGGATTGGCACGTGCGGCCAAGGGTTCGGGTCGATGAACATCAGGTACAGCGTGATCGGATGGCTGATGACCGGTCCGAAGATATGGCTGATGAGGAACATGCGGACGCGCCGTTCCGACAGCACATCGCCCCGCAGTCGTGCAGGCATGAACCAATCGATTACGGCATCGAGCGCAGACTGCAAACTCGGCATAAAATGCATGGCGTCGTTCCCCAAGGTCAGGGCCGTGATGATAATGCGGCTGCGCTTAAGGAAGCGTTAGCAAGCACGGGACCAGAAAATGGTCAGAACTTGCCGACCACGTTGAGGAATACGCCGCCATCATCATGCGTCAGATCAGCGATGTTGTCGGAGAAACTGCCAAAGTTATACCCGACGCCGACCTTCAAGTTCTCGCCAATATGGCGATAAGCTGCGGCGAGGAAGCCATACTGGGTTTGCTTTGCCTCCACGCCGTGCAGAACCCTGCCCTCCAGCAGCAGATCCCAATTCTTCACCAGCGCGACGTCCGCCCGCACAATGCCGAGATGCGCCGAGCTGGACTCAAAGTCATCAAGGCTGCGCGTTGTCGAAACCGCGCCGGTCCGGTAGCCATATTTGGCACCCAGCGTCAGCCACTCATTGAGATCGTATGTGGCATCGACGGACAGGATGTGGCTCCGCTGCGCGGGTCCTAGAATATTGCCATCGGTGTTCACCTGCTGCGCACCCGGCAGGTCATAGAGATAGGTGTATTTGAACAGCAGGTTCAGCCTGTCATTGTCGATTGGCCTGAAGGCCGCGCCGATTGAGGCCTCGATGTAGCGGCCATCGAGAATGTCGCTTTGGTCGGACTCAGAAATCACGGCATCCAGATGCGCGAGCATCCGCCAATTGTCGCTGGTCTTCACACTTGCGTCCGCCTGTGCGAGCCAGGTTGTCCTGTCACGCAGATTGTCAGCAGAGTCTTCGAGGCGCACTTCGCCGTTCAGCGATACTTTTACTTCATCCGTGTTGTAGCCCAGCCGGGCGGTGAATGCCTTGCGGTCAAAGTCGCTGGCGGCAGGGTCTTTCACCGTGCCGAATGCCATGCCAAGCGATGCGCTCCACATGTCATCCGGTGTGAATGTCAAGCCGTAAGTCTGGCTGAGCTTGCGCGACTTGCCGAACATGTCGGCGTTGGCTTCAGTGAATGCGGTTGCCCAGTCGTTGATCCGGATGTTGGCCCCGGCGATCAGCACGCCGTTGTCTGTGCCGATCAGCGTCGTTGAGGTGTGCGGATAGGAACCTCGATCCGGATCCAAACGGTATCCAAGATAGTAATCCGTGTCGGCGTCCCTCTTGTAGGTCATTCTCGCTTCGCCGCCAACTCCCGTCGTGCCATAGGAAATCTCGGCGCCGACAGCCAGGCGTTCGGTGAGATTTGTCTCTGCCCCGACGCCAATCCGGTCATTGCGCAAGCGGTCGCCTTTCTTGCTGACAGTGGCCTGACCAAAGATGTAGACGGACGTGTCTTCATCGACCGCATAGGCCAGACGCGCGCCGACTTCGACACGGTCGCCGTTTGCATGGAGTTCGGCCGGCACTTCAAATCTGGTCCAGGTCACGCCAGCCACGAGCGACAAGTCTGCGCTCAGTTCAGCTTCGATTTCCGCACCTGCGCGGTATTTGCGATCAGTCGGACCTGAATCAACGCCCTCTGCGCCGAAGCGCAACTGCATGTTTTCCGTCATGTCAAATGTCAGATTGCCGCCGAATATCTGTTTGTCGGTGCTGGTTTCGCTGTCGAGCGCGCTGAAGCCTGCCTCGCGGAATTCATAGTATGCGTCAGCCTTGCCCGACAACCTGTCGCCGGAAACTTCGCCAAGGTCTGCCCTAGCCTTGACCCTGTAGGCTCGCGCCGTCTTGCCTTTCGATCCGGCAATTGTCTCATCGCGGAAAGTCAAACCGCCGTCGGTGGAGAAGGATTGTCCAGCGCCGCGTCCCTCTGATTGTGCGACCTCAAATTCAATGTTGGTTTTGTCAGACATGCGCAGCAAAAGATCAGCTTCAAACTTCTGACTTCGCTCATCGCTGACAGTTTCGGACAGAGCGGTGGCACCGACACGGACTGTATCACCAAGCCATTGTTCTGCACGTCCGCCGTAGGTGCGACCGCTTTCTGTCGTAAGTGCAGGCGTTGCTTCATAGTTGACGACGACATGCAATTCATCGTCGCCCGAGTTTCCGCCGATGACCGGGGAATTTGAATTGGCAATGCTGCCCACAGGCTCGGACAGGATGATGACACCCTGAAAGTAATCAATCGTGTAGTCTTTGCCTTCTGTGAGTTGGACACGCGAAACGACTGCGCCCGTGAGCGTGTCACGCCGTTCGAGGGTCACCTGCTCGGAGCCGGTGGTGATGTCCTGATGCCGCAGGAAATAGGCAGAACCGCCCGTGCCAAGAAAATCATCGCGCTGCGGCAGCGTCGCCGATTGCGCGGCGAACGCCTCCACCTTTGTCTTTGGCTCGCCGAAGCTGGTTACCTTTTCGGACTTGTACAGTGCATGCGCGCCGTAAAGCGCCCGTTCATTGCGGGCAAACTCGGTGCCGCTGATTGTGGTCTTGAAGTTCCCCCACATGACGTGGCTTTGACCGCGTTCCAAGCGGACATAGACTTTTCCACTTGTTGGCGCGTCTTGGACGATGGTCGAGTCGTCGCCATAGATCGGATAATAGTCATCGGGGTCGAGGCGGCGCAAGAGTTGGCGCGGGTCCTTGTTGTTGCCGCTGTCCAAAAGATCCTTGACCGGTCCGTCTTGTGTATCTGCCGCGGCAGTCAGCAGATACTTTCCCTTGATCTTGCCCTTGAGATAGAAAGCGAGCCGTCCCTTGGTATAGGTTTTTTCGAACTCACCCGGCGTTGCTGTCTCCAGATAGTCGCCGAACCGCCGGCCAACTGTCAGGTCGGCGAGCGCCACGTAAAACCAGTCATTCTTCGGAATGTTGACCTGGCGGGTGAATGCCAAGCCGTCGCTTTTTCCACCTGACACTGCAACATCAACATCATGGTCGCCGGGCGGGAGAATTTGCTGGAACAGAAACTTTTTTTCCGCATCGGCGGGCACGGGCCAACCCATGACGCGCACATCATAGCCAGCGGGCACATTGCGCCCGAAGACTGTGACTGCGCCGCCGTAAACCGGAATGCCGCGCTTGCTGCCGAGATCCTCGGTCGGATCGCCGGTAGTTCCGCCATTTACTGAATCTAACACATTTATGCGCGGCGCGCGACCGCCAAAATCCTGCATCGAGGTTTCGTCGTAAGCGCCATCGTCATTATAGACGCGAAGCACATAGGTGTAATCACGCAGATTTGCCGTGCCGGGCTTCCAGCTTGCCTTTCCATCCGGGTCTAGCGCAATCGTCTCGATCAGATCGCCATTTGCGCTCTTGCCCGCCTTGAAAACACGAATTTCGCCACGCGAGACGAAAGCGGCATAATTTGTGGATGCCTTGAAGACGACTGCGGCATTCCTGTCTTTGGATCGCTCTGACTTTACGGACAGAATTTGCTTGGTATCGAGACCGTCAAATTTGACCTGAATGTCTACAGCATCCAGAGCTACATCTGTCTTGCGCTGGTCGTCGGCTGAGATGCCTGCGCCATCGACAGTTTCACCATCGACACTGATCCTGAATGGCAGTCCGGCATTGTCTTTTGGCTTATTGGTTTCGGTGTTGTTGCCCATCAGCTTTACGATGGTCGAGCAATCATCGATCACCGCACCACGGACATTTCTGTTACACACGAGATCATCTGCCATCGCGCCGGGAACGGCAAACAAAACGGTAGCGGCGGCGACAGCAATCAGCACTGCCGAGGTCAGCCTCGAGCAAGCTTGCTTTGCCACACACATCTCGTTTGCCAAGTACGGCATTCACGCCCTCACGAAATCGAATTCCCTAACCACGGGTAAAGAGACACGGTTAACAGAACGCTAATTCAGGGACGCCACGGGCTGGTTTCAGACAAAAACGCTGAAAAAACTGAATCACTTCAGACTCTTAACGCTTTGACAGGCGGCTGTTGGCCAACGCGTACAGTTAGAGGACTGGCGCAGACCTGCTACTCTCCACGCCGGGGCACGTGCACTCACAAACTTGAATGAAACAACTCGAACCAAAATTGCCTTGAGCCTTCCGACTCGAAGCTTCTACTGTCTTTTCACGAACTCAATTTCGATCAGCAGCTTGTAGTCAGCGCCATCGCGCTTCCATTTCGCTTCAATCATCTTCTTCACTGCCGCCGCACGCTGTCTGGACAAGGCCCTCGGATCTGCACCCTCGAAATATGTGAGGCGCAGTATCGAATTCTTCTCTGCGAGCGTCGCGATGAGACCGTCGATTCCGGCTTCCCACTCAGGCTTCAGGCTGGTTGCCGCGCTGTCAAACGCATCGCCGCGCAGATCAAGTCTGACGACCCGCCCGATTGTTGCGCCAAAATTGAGCTTGGAGATTTTGCCTGCTGTCAGACGGATGACACGCGGGTTTTCAGTCGTTATGCGAAAGCCGGTTGGCAGTGTCCGACTGTCTAGCTTCAAGATGAAGTTCGAGCCAATCTTCTGATCCGGCAGCATGGCGCAGGGCACATGATACTGACCGTTTTTGTCAGTGGTGATGAGCTCTCCCTT
>JANMQE010000769.1:0-4030 GCA_031370195.1 Phyllobacteriaceae bacterium | reverse complement strand
GAAGAACTTCACTTTCGATCGGCGATTGCTCATTTTCTATTGCGCTATAAAATTCCCAAAGAAATCTATGTGCTTCATCAAGCGAGGCATAAGTCCAATCTATTGGTTCTCGATAGTGCGTCTTCAACATATTCCAGCGCAGAGCTTCACCCGGCCAGCTATGGTTCGACCATCGGGTCAGCATTTGATTTATGGTCACAAAGTTCCCCAAGCTCTTGGACATTTTCTGTCCGTCGACCTGCAAGAAGCCGTTGTGCATCCAGTAGTTTGCCATCACGCTTGTACCGTGCGCACATCTTGACTGGGCGATTTCGTTTTCGTGGTGGGGGAAGATGAGGTCCAGCCCGCCGCCGTGGATGTCGAAGGTTTCGCCCAAGTGAAACTGCGACATGGCCGAGCATTCGATATGCCAGCCGGGGCGGCCGAAGATGGGCACTTCCGCGTTGTTCTCGCGGAAGGAGGCATGCCAGCCGGGCTGGTCGGCGGCGCTCTCTTTCCACAGTACAAAGTCGCCCGGATTGCGCTTGTGCGCCTCAACGGCGATCCGCGCGCCGGCTTGCTGGTCTTCGAGCTTGCGGCCTGACAGTTTGCCGTAATCCTTCATCGAGCCGACGGCGAACAGCACTTCCCTGCCCTCATTGCCGGTCGCGACATAGGCATGGCTGCGGTCAATCAGTTGCTGGATGATCTTGATCATCCCGTCGATGTGCTCAGTCGCGCGCGGCTCGAAAGTCGGCTCGAGGCAGCCGAGCGCTTTCACGTCCTCGTGGAACTGGTTGGCGGTCTTTTCGGTAACGTTGCGGATGGCCTCGTTGAGCGGCAACTCCGGAAAATCGCGCAGGGCGCGGGCGTTGATCTTGTCATCCACGTCGGTGATGTTGCGAACGTAAGTGACATGGTTTTCGCCGTAAACATGCCTGAGCAACCGGAACAGCACGTCAAACACGATGACCGGCCGGGCGTTGCCGATGTGGGCAAAGTCGTAGACGGTCGGGCCGCAGACATACATGCGCACGTTTGACGGGTCGATGGGTTTGAAATCCACCTTTTCGCGGGTCAGCGTATTGTAAAGCTTCAACGTCGTCATGCAAAAATCCTGTCATTCGGTTGCCCGAACCCTTTTTCGCATGATCTTTGAACAATGGACGAAAACGGCCGGGCCAGCTTGGGGCTAGCCAATAATGAGTGTGCCGTCGATACATATTGCGCGGATGCGCATTACAGTGTCCATGACCTGACAATGCCGCTTTCGGTTGGGCCGGTCAAGCCCTGCCGCCTTGGCCGCTTCCGCCCGTGTCTGGCTATAATTTGACCAGACTGCCTATTATATAGACAGGCCACGCCCGGAAATTTTGTCAGCTGGGTGTAAACTTGCCCCGCGCGGCGCTGATTGTGCTATAAACCTGTATGGCAGTGAAAAGTTTGGTCATGTCTTAACAGACCTTGAATATGGCACAAAACCTGCTTTCTTGACAGGTGGAGCGGACGCGCGGTTCGCTTCCGGCATAGCGGAGACCTTTTTCCATGAAGAAAATCGAAGCCATCATCAAGCCATTCAAGCTGGACGAAGTGAAGGAAGCCCTTCAGGAAGTCGGCCTGCAGGGCATAACGGTGACGGAAGCCAAGGGCTTTGGTCGCCAGAAAGGACACACCGAACTTTATCGCGGCGCGGAATATGTTGTTGATTTCCTGCCCAAGGTGAAGGTTGAAGTGGTCCTGACCGATGAATATGTCGAGGCCGCCATTGAAGCCATCCGCAAGGCTGCGCAAACGGGGCGCATCGGCGACGGCAAGATTTTCGTCTCCAACATCGAGGAAGTCATCCGCATCCGCACCGGCGAGTCCGGCGCAGACGCGGTCTGATCCGCGCCTCCGACCATTTTATTATCAAGCCAAGGGAAAGCAAACATGGCAACGGCAAGTGATATTCTGAAGCAGATCAAGGACAAAGACGTCAAGTTCCTCGACCTCCGCTTCACCGATCCAAAAGGCAAGCTGCATCACGTCACGATGGACGTTGGTCTGGTTGACGAGGACATGTTTACCGACGGCGTGATGTTCGATGGATCGTCAATCTCCGGCTGGAAGGCCATCAATGAATCCGACATGGTGTTGATGCCCGATCCGGCATCCGTTCACATGGATCCGTTCTTTGCCCAGTCGACCATGGTTGTGCTGTGCGACATTCTCGACCCGGTTTCCGGCGAAAAGTATAACCGCGATCCGCGCGGCATCGCCCGCGCCGCCGAAGCCTACATGAAGACACTCGGCATTGGCGACACCGTTTATGTCGGGCCGGAAGCGGAATTCTTTGTGTTTGACGACGTCAAGTTCAAGTGCGACCCGTACAACACCGGCTTCAAGCTTGACTCCTCCGAACTGCCGTCGAACGACGACACCGATTACGAGACCGGCAACCTTGGCCATCGCCCGCGCGTCAAGGGAGGTTACTTCCCGGTTCCGCCGATTGACTCGGTTCAGGACATGCGCTCCGAAATGCTGACTGTTTTGTCCGACATGGGCGTTGTCGTTGAAAAGCATCACCATGAAGTCGCCGCTGCCCAGCATGAGCTTGGCGTCAAGTTCGACTCGCTGCTGCGCAATGCAGACAAGATGCAGCTCTATAAATATGTCGTCCATCAGGTCGCCCATGCTTATGGCAAGACCGCAACCTTCATGCCAAAGCCGATTTTTGGCGACAATGGTTCGGGCATGCACGTTCACTTCTCGATCTGGAAGGGCGGCAAGCCGATGTTCGCGGGCGACCAGTATGCCGGTCTCTCGGAGCTTTGCCTGTATTTCATCGGCGGCGTCATCAAGCATGCCAAGGCGGTCAATGCTTTCACCAACCCGCTGACCAACTCCTACAAGCGTCTGGTCCCAGGCTATGAAGCCCCGGTTCTGCTGGCCTATTCCGCCCGCAACCGGTCGGCCTCCTGCCGCATTCCATTCGGCCAGGGTCCGAAGTCCAAGCGCGTTGAAGTCCGCTTCCCCGATCCGGGCGCAAACCCGTATCTCGCCTTCGCCGCACTCCTGATGGCCGGCCTTGACGGCATCAAGAACAAGATCCATCCGGGCCAGCCGATGGACAAGGATCTCTACGATCTGCCGCCGAAGGAACTGAAGAAGATCCCGACGGTCTGCGGCTCGCTGCGCGAAGCTCTGTCGAGCCTCGACAAGGACCGCGCGTTCCTGACCGTTGGCGGCGTGTTCGACAATGACATGATCGATAGTTTCATTGAGTTGAAGATGGCCGAAGTGATGCGCTTTGAAATGACCCCGCATCCGGTCGAATTCGACATGTACTATTCGGTGTAACAGCCCGCATTGAAACAAGAAAACCCCGGTGGCGATGCCGGGGTTTTTTATTGGCCAGAACAAAACTTCGATGCGCTTTTGGTCAACTCACTGCCTGCAACAAATCCGCAGCCGCCTTCATGTCCTGCCAGCGGGCGGCGCGGCGCGCTTGCGCCTCGCGGTCTTCACCCCAATGCTCGATGGTCCAGTCTTCATCAAGATGCGCCGCTGCCCATGCCTCTTCGACAGATGCTTGCCCTTCCGCAATGGCCAGCGCCAGAATGGCCGAGCCGGTCATCGTCGTCATGGCGTGAAGGCAGGCGAGCTTCAGCGGTTCGGCATGGGCCTTCAATGCCACGCCGAAGGCATCGACGGATGCTTTCGGCTGTTCGACGTGCATTACACCCTCTGCAAGGTAAAGCCGCACACCATGGGTTTCGCGCACCCAATCGAGATAACGGTTCCAGACATCGGACTGCCGCTTGACCAGACCTTCCGGTGCTTCGGAACGGTAGCAAAGCATGTCATTGGCGCAGAAGCGCTGGATGTCGGCGAGCACTGCATCCACCTCGCTTGCCACACCGTCAATGGCTGTGTTGGCGAGGCGGGTGAACGGCATTGTCGCCGGGTTGATTTCCTTTTTCTGCGCCTCAAACTCTGCTGCGATCAGCTGTGCTGCGGCTTTTGTCGGGAACGCCAATGTTTTGCGCGCCGGAGTTTTCACCGGTTTGCC
>JANMQE010000756.1:0-4962 GCA_031370195.1 Phyllobacteriaceae bacterium | reverse complement strand
ATGGCGCTCAAGCAGACGCGAATGAGCGGGCGCGGATGCTGGACACTTTACTCCGACGAAATGAACGTGCGCGAAGAATACCGCCACTGGATTGAAGTGGAAATGCGCAGCGCGCTGAAGCGCAACGAGTTCCATCTCTATTATCAGCCGCAGTTCAATATCACCGACGGCACCATCCGCGGCTTTGAAGCGCTGATCCGCTGGAAACATCCGACACGCGGCTACATTCCGCCGCTCGACTTCATCAAGATTGCCGAAGAAACCGGCTACATCAACGTGCTTGGCCGCTGGGCAATCATGCAGGCCTGCCGCGATGCGCTCGAATTTCCAAATGACGTACCGATAGCTGTCAACATTTCGCCGATGCAATTCCTGAACGGCGACATCATCAAGATTGTCAAAGACGCGCTCGCCAAGACCGGGCTTCCGCCGCATCGGCTCGAACTGGAAGTGACGGAATCGACGCTTATCGAAGACCGGTCGCGCGCTGCGGAAGTGTTTGACAAGCTTGCGCAATTGGGCGTGCAGATCGCCATTGACGACTTTGGCACCGGATATTCAAATCTTGGCTATCTGGCTGACTTGCCATTCAAGAAACTGAAGATCGACAAGACGTTCATCGACAGGATTGAGCGTGACATGCACATGGCGCAGATTGTTTCGGCAATCATCGCGCTGGCCCGGGCGCTCGGTGCCACCGCTGTCGCCGAGGGTGTTGAATCACACAATCAGGAAGTGTTGCTGCGGGCTGCGGGCTGCACCGTCATTCAAGGATTTCTGTTTGGCAAGCCGCAACCAAAACACCTGGCTGTGAAAACCGCGAATCTTGAGTTCCCGGATCGTGATGCGCCAACCAGTGCACACAGCAGCTTTGCCAGGGTTGCTTAAAAGGCGAACTTTCTCAACTCACATCGCTTAAGACATCTTCGCTATGATCAAACCCTTAGGAGCGTGTCTCATGGTGGTGCGATTGACCAGCGAACGAAGCAATCTGTTCAAAGCGGCGACGATATTGTCGTCCGCTTTTGGCGGCGGCTTGCTTGGTGTCTGGGCTTTTGCGATGGGTCATGCGGCAAATACGCCGGGTGCTTTGGCTGGCAACATCGCCATCGGCGGATTGTCAGCGCTTGCCGCGTCGGGCTGCGCGCTCGCCTTCTTCCAAGGCATTGATGCCCACGCGTCGGCCATGCGGACCGCTTCGGCCACGGATTCCTTGACCGGCATCGCCTCGCGGCGTCAATTTCTCACTGATCTCGACAAGACCGCCATTGAGCGAAAGGGCAAGACCACCTATTTTGTCGACATTGAAATCGACCGGTTCAAGCAGCTCAACGAGGCGATGGGTTTTCGCACCGGTGACCACCTTATCAAGGACTGCGCGGCGCGCATCAAGGAAGCTCTGCCTGAAAACACACTGTTCGGCAGGCTCGGCGCGTGCGAATTTGGTGTGGTGATCCATGATGAAAGCGCGCTTCCAGCGCTTGAAATCATGCTCGATTCGCTCATCGCGAAAGTATGTGAGCCTTACATGATCGAGGACCGGCGCGTGATTGTGTCGGTGTCGGCAGGTGTTGTTGAATTTGGCATGGAGCATCTGGAGCAGGCTATTGTGCTCAAGCGGTCGAACCTTGCGCTGCACCGCTCCCGTGTGCGCGGACGCAAGCAATGGACGATGTTCGAACCGGAGCTCGGGCGCGTTGCCGACCATCGCCGCTGGCTGGAAGCGGAGATGCAGTCGGCGCTCGACCGCAAGGATTTTGAACTTCACTACCAGCCGCAACTGGATCTGAGATCCGGACTGATTGTCGGCTATGAGGCGCTCGTGCGTTGGCGGCATCCCGTCAAAGGGCTGATTGCGCCCGCAGAGTTTATTCCAGTGGCAGAAGAGACGGGGCTCATCGCGCCGCTTGGCGATTGGGTGCTGCGGCAGGCTTGCGCTGACGCGCTGCATCTGCCCGCCGAAACCTTTGTTGCAGTCAATCTCTCACCGGCCCAGTTCCTCCTGTCGGACATGGTTGCGACCGTTCGTCAGGCGCTGTCCGACACAGGTCTGCCGCCCAAGCGGCTGGAGCTTGAAATCACCGAGAGCCTGTTGATGGAAGACCGCGAAAAGACGGCGCTTATTCTGGGCGAACTTGCCCGCATGGGCGTATCCGTCGCGGTTGATGATTTCGGCACCGGCTATTCCAACCTTACTTATCTTGCCGATCTGCCGTTCCAGAAGCTCAAGATCGACCGGTCCTTTGTCAACCGGCTTGAAAAGGAAGGCAACACCGGAGCGATTATCTCGACGATTGTCGGCCTGTCGCGGGCGCTTGGCGTGCACACGACTGCCGAAGGTGTCGAGAACGCCAATCAGGCGAGCATGCTGAAAGCTGCGGGCTGTGACGTTGGACAAGGCTATTACTATGGACGCCCTGTTCCGATCTCGTCACGGGCGATCAACGAAGAGCGCGTGGCTGCAAACCGGGCAGCGTAAGTCAGCGCCGTGCGCGCTTCACACCCAATATCAATCCGCCGATGACGCCCGCAAGGATGCCTACGATCATCCACCCGGCAACCACAAAACCCGACTCTCCCTCAAATCCGGATATGGCAGCAAGTTTCGTATACGCAAGCCCGCCCAAAAGGCCGACGCCGCCACCGGCGATGCCGCCGACGAGCAAACCCAGAAATGCCAATCCGATGGTGCGCCCTGCAGACATGCCTGAAGAATGGCGGCGGGCGGTGTTTGCGTCAACCCGCTTCGACTGTCCTTGATGTCAGACACCATTTTGTGCAGGTTGAAGGCTGCCACTTACAGGAAGTCACCCGTTATGTATTCGCGACCGCTCGTCCCGACCGACTTCAACGTGCCCGAACGCATTCAAGGCACCGGCTTCCACCTTCGCACGCTGACTATCCACGATGTGATCAAGGACTTTGCCGCCGTAATGGATTGTGCGGACTGGCTGCCGGGCTTCATGGAGCCGGGCAGCACGTGGCCGCGAGGGCTGACCATTGATGAAAACCTGATTGATCTTGGCTGGCATCAGCGCGAATTCACCCAGCGCCATTCCTTCGCCTACACCTTGATGAATAATGACGAGAGCCGCTGCCTCGGCTGCTGCTATCTGTACCCGAGCGACCGTCCGGCTTTCGATGCGATGGCTTTTTATTGGGCGCGTGAGAAGACGATGGACGAAGCGCTCGGCGCTGTCTTTCGAGCCAATTTGAGCGGCTGGCCGCTCAAGAGAATTGCGTTTCCGGGCCGCGACATTGCTTGGGAAGACTGGTGATTTCCAATCACTCTTCCACGCCGACGATGAACAGCACCGTATAATCCTGCTTGGCGCAATTTTCGACCGGCGGCATGAGCGCGCCGGGCTGAACGGGAAAACTGCTTTGCTGCACAGCCGCTGGCGAACAGCTCTTGTTTTCCGCCGTTGGCGTGTAGCGCGCCGAACGGCAGCGCAAATGCGTGACATCAAACACTGTCGCGCCATCGGCCAATTCCCAGCGCTGCGATCCGTCTGTTTCTTTCGGGAAAACGGTCAAAACAGTTTCAACATCGCGGTTGCCGGTGACGAGATACTTGCCCGCCGGAACCGGAAACTCCGGCGACTCCATGATGCGGCCGTTTTCTTCCAGCCACCAATCGCCGCTGTCAAATTTCCACTGCGACGGGGCGACGCCGCCATGAGCTGCAAGATTTTCGTATTCGCCGACCGGCACCCCGCGCGGCCCCGGATCAACCCGCCACAGCCCCCAGGATTGTGCATTGTTGCCGCTGACCGCGCCGGGCTCGGCAAGGGCGGCCAGATACTGGGTGGGGATGGATTTGAAGCCGGGTTGGGCAGCGGCGGGGGTTTGGCCGGCCAAGAGCATGAACACCGCCGCAGCGGCTCCAGCGAACAAGGATTTGATTGAGCGCAAGGATTTCATTTGGGGTGCTCCACATTCCGTTCATAGCATACTTATGGGGATGGATTTGGAAAACAAGCGTTGGCCGCCATCCCCTATTTCACCGCCCAAAGCACCTTGTAGTATGCGTTGCGCGCCACTTCCCCCGATTTGTAGAATCCTGCCTGCAGCGTAGCCTCGTACGGCAGATTGCGGTTGGCGACCAAATAAAGCTTGCCGCCCTTGTGGAGTGCATTGTGCGCGTTGCGGATGATGGCATTGCCGATGGACGGGTCTGCGGCGCGGCCTTGGTGAAAGGGCGGGTTCATGATGATGGTGTCATAATCGCCGGACGCCTTCTCGACGATGAGGTCGTGCCAGTGGAAAGTTGTCTCCATTCCAGGAGCGAGACGAGCCATGTTGACTTTGGCGGCGTCGAGCGAGGCGTGGTCGGCTTCGTAAAGCGCGATGGATTTGACAGCTGGACAGGCAAGCGCGGTCTCGGCTGACAGGTAACCCCAGCCGGAACAGAAATCTGCAACACGGCCTTTCATATCGCGCGGCAGTTGCTCCATCAGGAAGGCGGAGCCGGGGTCGATGTGATCGGACGAGAACATGCCGGGCGCTGTTCGATAGCGATCATCGACCCGTTCCTGACGGGCGTTGTCGAAGCGGGCGTTGCCTATATTCTGAAACCAGAATGCCTTGGCGTGATGCTTGGACAGGCTGCCGATGAGTTCAAATTGGCTGCTGACTTCTTTTGCGGCAGTGGCAACGCCATCATTTTTGGAACCGGCAAATACAATCGTTCCGCCCGCTTTCACGTGCTTCAGTGCTTGATTGAGGAACGCGCGGGTCTGGCTTCGATGGCGCGAGACGAGGATCAGCGCGCTGTCAAAAATGCCATCGGGCAGAGTTGGGGTGACCGCGATGCCCGCACTCTGCAGGTCGTTGAAATCAGGGCGCATGCCTTGGACTGCGGTAATCTGCGACTTGGCGAGGTCGCTGTCCTGCGGCGGCACGGACGCATTGAGAAACAGCCAGCGCGCAGCCTCGCCGCCGGTTTCAACGTCACCGGTT
>JANMQE010000754.1:0-14333 GCA_031370195.1 Phyllobacteriaceae bacterium | reverse complement strand
GCTCCTCTTCAACCGCCTGCGCGCCATGCGCCACGCCTTGAACGACCTCCCCCGCCAAGCCCGCCGCCTCGCCAGATGGATGGCCCGCCGGGACGAAATCCTTTCATCCAAAGCCCCTTACAAACCAACCCGCATCAGTCCCTTCCGCCCCGGACCACCGCCCGGCTATCGGCGAAAGGACATCCACCCCGTCGATTCCATACTGAAAGATGTCCACTATTTCGCTATCGAAGCATTCAGGTGGAAACCCGGTGACAGTGGACTCTGAAAGGCAACTGTCCCCGATCTTGACGCGTCAGTCTTGGCGCTTGCAAGCGATTGTAATTATTGCAAAAATTCCTGAATTTCGTCATCGTCGGGCCTGTCCCGACGACCCAGACTTGACCTAAATCCGGAAACCGGCCCGTCGCGCCGAAGCCTTGGCGTAAGCGGACGCCGTTGACGACTGTAAATCAAATCCGGGGCAGAAAAATCCCGCCCAAAACGAAAGCGCGCACATGAAAAAAGCGGCACATCGCTGCGCCGCTTCTCAACTCAAGTAATTGAAATCACGGATTACTTCGCAGAAATCTTGGCTTCAATCTGCTTGGCTGCCTTTTCCGACAGTGCTGTGATCTCGATCTTGCGCGGCTTGTGTTCTTCGGGAACCTCGCGCTTGAGATCAATGTGCAACAGACCGTTCTTCAGTGTCGCGCCACGCACTTCAACGTGGTCAGCAAGTTGAAAGCGGCGCTCGAAGGCACGTGCTGCAATACCGCGGTACAAGGTTTCCGAACCGTTTTCGGCGGTCTCTTCCGCCTTTTCAGCCTTCACAACCAAAGCGTTGCGCTGGGCCTCGATCTGAATTTCATCTTCCGAGAATCCGGCGACCGCCATCGTGATCCGGTAGGCATTCTCGCCGGTCTTTTCAATGTTGTAGGGCGGATAGGTCTGCGCATTGTCTGGCTGCGCAAGCGAATCGAGCAGCGTGAAAAGCCGGTCGAAGCCGACAGTTGAACGGTATAGTGGTGAAAAATCGACGTGACGCATGATGTCCTCACTCTTGAAGCAACGGGTTGCGATGTATCCGCCGGGAACCTCCATATCTGGCAGGTCGGGGGCGGCGCGGCCCCATTTTGGCGACCGCATTGATGAGGTGGTTTCAGCCCTCCGGTTTTTCAAGAGGCCCGGCATTTTTTGGAGATGAACGGCAGATGAACGAGCCCTTCTGAATGCGTTCAGGTCAGCGTTGGTAAAACCGCATTATCAAACGGTCGATCAACAATCCCGGCCGGATCGGAGACAAAATGTTCAAGTCCCTCGCATCAAGCCCGCTGCGCAAACTCGCTCTCGTAACCGTCACGCTGTCAGCTCTCGCTGGAGCAACTCCTGCCGTTGCCGGCGGATACGATGATGAAGACGTGATCTTCGCCGATCAGCAGGAGGGTTTCGTCGAGTATGACCGCCACCGCCCGCAGGTGCGCCCCCAGCACGTGATTGAAGACTACGATGTCATTCCGGCACGCCGGATTGTCCGCCAGTTGCGCCGCCAAGGGTATGGTCAGGTGCAGGAAATCTCGCTGCGCGGCGACACGTACCGGATCATGGCAGTGCGCAACAATGGTGCCTATTTCAAGCTGCGTGTGGACGCCTACTCAGGCGAAATCCTGACCGCAAAACGCGTCGGTTGGGTCGGTTCGCCAGTACGCCCATACCCGCGCCGCAACTCGGATTCAGGCGTAACAATCGAGTTCGGCTGGGGTTCGCGATATTGATTGCTTCATGGAGTTCGGTCCGCAGGTAACGTCCCTTCCTTGCGGATCGCGTTGGCCGGAGGCTCTGGAAACAGGGCTTCCGGCTTTTTATTTGCCTCTGTGATGTCCGCAATCTCGCGGGCAATTTTGACCATTCGCCGAGAAGCCGCTACTGTTCGACTACCGAATTCGCGAGACCAGATCACCTCCATGCCAGCACCCTTGTTTGAAACAGTCGGCAACCCGGTGCCGGAAGGCATAAGCGCCGAGTATCTGGATTTGCCCGATGGCAAAAGAATGCGCTACGCGCTTTTGTCAGCATCCGGGCGGCCGCTTCAGGGCACTGTCATCATTTTGCATGGCCGCAACGAATGCATCGAAAAATACTTTGAGACCATGCAGGATCTCTCCAAACGCGGGTTCGCATGCGCGACGTTCGATTGGATAGGTCAAGGCGGCTCAGACCGCTTGATCAAGGATCCCATGCGCGGTCACATCACAAAATTTGAACGCTACGTCGCTGACTTCAGTCACTTCTTTGAAAATGTGGCGTTGCCGGATTGCCGCGCGCCATTTTATGTTCTCGCCCATTCAACCGGTTCACTTGTCGCACTGCTGGCAAGCCCTGAATTGACCAACCGCGTCCGCCGCATGGTTCTAATTTCTCCGCTGCTCTCGCTGACCAACCAGCCGCTCGGCCACAAGCAAATCCGCAGGCTGACAGGCTTCCTGTCAATGATTGGCCTTGGATCAATTTACATGTCGGACGGCGCGCGTCCGCGCGAGATGCGGCCCTTCCTGAACAACAATCTGACATCTGACCCGGTGCGCTACCGCCGCAACTCCGTGATGTTCGAACAGCATCGCGACCTCGCGCTTGGCGGCCCGACGGCAGGGTGGGTCCACGCCTCGTGCCTTGCCATGGACCAGGTGCTGGACCCTGACTTCAAGGCGCGCATTCAAATCCCCACGCTGATCATCGCAGCCGGTGCCGACCAGATCGTCTCGAACGCTGCAATCGAACGCTTCGCCCGCGGCATGCGCTCGACCGCCCTTGTGACAATCGACGGCGGCAGGCATGAATTGCTGCAGGAGTCGGACATCTACCGCGAGCAGGTGCTGGCCGCGTTCGATGCGTTTGTGCCGGGGTCGGACACCGCGTTGAGTTGAGTCTACCCGTTCATGATCGCCATCGCCGCATTATGCAGTTCCGGCGTCGCCGCAGCAATGATGTTGCCGCCCTTCTCAGGCCGTGACCCGTCCCAGTCCGTGACAATACCACCCGCAGCCTCAATGATCGGCACAAGCGCGACAATGTCATAAGGCTGCAGCGCCGTTTCAATCACCAGATCAATGAAACCCGCAGCGAGCATGCAATAAGCGTAGCAATCACAGCCGTAACGGAACAATTTCACTTGGCGTTCAATCTCGTCATACCGCTGCCGCGAGTCGCCCTTGAACAGATGCGGCGTTGTCGTGAACAGCGTGGCCTTTGACAGATCAGTGATGCCGCTGACCTTGTTGGCGACTTCACCATTGCTGGAAACCCGATGGCTCTTGCCGTCCAGTGCATAGAATAATTCGCCCGTGAACGGTTGCGCCATCATACCGGCAATCGCCTTGCCATTCTTGGTAAGACCGACAAGTGTGCCCCAAACCGGAATGCCGGTGATGAAGGCTCGCGTGCCGTCAATTGGATCAATCACCCAGACATGCTCGCGGTCGAGCCCCATCGCGCCATGCTCTTCGCCCAATATGCCATGGTCAGGAAACCGCGCTTCAATCAACGTCCGGATGGCGACCTCAGCCGCGCGGTCTGCTTCGGTTACCGGGTCAAATGCGGCGATGCCACTCTTCACGCCCTTGTCGTCAATTCCGCCGCCGGCGCGGAAGCGGGGCAAGGTCTGCGCAGCCGCAGCTGCCGCAAGCTCAAGGAAAAAGTCGCGGGTCACCAGCATGAAAATCTTTCTTCGAATTTGGTATCAGGCCTATTCGGCGGCCAGCCTATGGAACCCGAGATTTGCCCCGACCTCCTCGGCGAAAGCAAGCGCAAATCGCCCGAGCGCCTGCCGAAGCGGCACAAATCCGCTGGTCAGCGTCATCAGCGTCTCATCCATGTAGAGCCCGCGATTGATCTCGATTTGCAGCGCATGCAAGCCGCGCGCCGGCCGGCCGTAATGCTCGGTGATGTAACCACCTGCATAAGGTTTGTTGCGCACAACGGAGTAGCCAAGTGACTGGAAAATCTCGACAGCCAGATCCGATACCCAAGGCGCAGCACTCACGCCGAACCGGTCACCCAGAATGATATCGGGAGCCAAGCCACGCTCACCCGTGCGCACAGTTGACGGCATTGAGTGGCAGTCCAAAAGCACACAATAACCGAATTGCTCTTGGGTTCTCAAAAGCAACTGCCGCAAAGTCCGGTGAAATGGCTTGTAGACATGTTCAATCCGGTCAAGCGTTTCGCGCACCGGAAGCCGCCGCGAATAGATATCGATGCCGTCGCCGACAACGCGCGGTATGGACCCAAGCCCGCCCGCCACCCTTGCCGAACCCGTGTTGGCATGCGCAGGAAGCGGTCCGTCAAACATGCGCGGGTCGAGTTCATACGGCTCGCGGTTGACATCAACAAACGCACGCGGAAAGTTGGCGACATGCAGCGGCAATCCGCTCTCGGTCACATCAGCAAACAGCCCGTCAACATGCAAATCCTCAGACCGGCGGATTGTCTTGCGGTCAAGCCGGGTCTGCGTCAGGAAGCTCTTCGGATACAAACGTCCGGAATGCGGCGAATTGAACACAACGCCATGGCTTTGTATCGTCGGCTCAACAACCACCGAAACAGGGAACCCGAAGAAATCTGCCGGAGAATCCAATCACTTGCCCCTTTGGCAGGCACTATTGCCATCACGTGACTTGCAAGTCTACGGTTCCTTTGTGCTAGCCCTGTTCATGGTGAAGCAAATAGCGCAATCTGTCATGCGGTGCTGTTGGTGGTAACCCGATCTTTACCATGTTTGGCAATGATCGGATGGAAGATTCGGAACAGGCTTTAAGACGCCTGCCACCGACCAAATGACGGATAAATGAGAATGAACAGAATTCTGCTGGCTGAAGACGACGACGACATGCGCCGCTTCCTCGTGAAGGCGCTGGAAAAGGCCGGCTATTCCGTCAGCCATTTCGACAATGGTGCAAGCGCCTACGAGCGTCTGCGCGAGGAGCCGTTTTCACTGCTTCTGACCGACATCGTGATGCCGGAAATGGACGGCATCGAGCTTGCCCGCCGCGCCACCGAGATCGATCCGGACCTCAAAGTCATGTTCATCACCGGCTTTGCCGCCGTTGCGCTGAACCCGGATTCCAACGCGCCAAAAGACGCAAAAATCCTGTCAAAGCCCTTCCATCTGCGTGATCTCGTCAATGAGGTGGAAAAGATGCTGAAAGCCGCATAAGGCCAAGACACAAGGCTGATTTGCCGATCAAGACAGTTGACGCATAGCCTCACATATGGTGTATGCCCCGCACGAATGGGCGTATAGCTCAGCGGGAGAGCACTACATTGACATTGTAGGGGTCACAGGTTCAATCCCTGTTACGCCCACCATTCGTTTCAAGCACTTAGCTGATTGTTAGCAAGTTGCAAAAATCTCCAATGAGCAGCTAGTAAGCAGGAATTCGGGAACTGCGGGGATTTGGTTTTCGGCGATGATATGCCCGATTGCGTCTGATGTGTTGCGAGGCCAATGGAACGCGGTGCGTTAGAAAAACGCACTCTCTTATTGTTATCTATCTGTTTTGAATATATAATTTACAATGCTGTCTTAACTTTTATGCCTAAGTTCGTTACACTGGTACCATGATGTGGCTTCGCAATCATGCGCCGCGGGCAAGCTAAGGTTCAGTCCGACCAAGATTTGAAGCGGCTGATAAAAGTCGCAAAGGCCTCCCGACATCCCCTTCGAAACACCGTTATTATACTTCTGAGCGTTCGTGCCGGGCTTCGCGCTGGAGAAATCGCCAATCTTGACTGGACTATGGTCACTGATGGTCGCGGGCATGTCACAAACCTCATCATTTTGCCCGCACGGGTGACCAAATACGGCCTTGCCCGGCGAATACCGGTTCACAGCGACATGAAACTCGCCCTGATTGCCCATGGCCGCCAAAACGGCCGCAGCGGGCCGGTGGCGGCGAGTGAGCGCCGGGGCGTGGTTGAGGGCAAAACCGCGCCAATGACGCCCAAAGCGGTCGTAAACTGGTTTATTGGGGCATGCCGTCACGCCGGGCTTGAAGGCTGCTCATCGCACTCTGGGCGGCGAACCTTTGTCACACGGGCGGCGCGGCTGGTGCACCGGGCGGGCGGTTCATTGCGAGACGTGCAATTGCTCTCAGGTCACAGATCAATCGACACCACCCAAGGCTATATTGACGGCGATCATGACGCCCAGAGACGGTTGGTGCAGCTGATGTGACATCAATCCCAACGCCAGCAATCTGCGCCGTTACCTCAAAATCGCAAATTCAATCAACCCAAGCTCAAGGGAATGCATTTGCACGACAACAGAAACGATGATTTGGCACAACCGGCCTACTCACCGCGCAACGGCTCCAAACTACCCTCGCCTGAAGCCATCGCCCGAAATGAGCGGATCAAGTCACTCAATGATGCCTTGAGGGTTCATGGGCGTGGCGGCATGGTCTTGATGACCAATGGCATTGCCTCTCATGATCGAGACACCGTGCAGGCAATATTTGCAGGCGTGGCGGCGTTCGACAGCTTCAATGCGGACAATGATCCATGGTGTGAGCATGATTGTGCTCTGTTGGCGGTGCGTGACATCAGCGTGATGTTCAAGATCGATTATTTTGACAAAGCCCGTGCATTCCACTCGCCAAACCCCGCAGACCCATCGGTCACCACCCGCGTTATGACCGTGATGTTGGCCGATGAGTATTGAGTCGCCGAAGCTGGCCGTCATACCCGATGATGACACTACTGCATCCGATCGAGCACACTATGACGCGCAAGGGCTTGGAAACGACGCACTGCTACCCGACCTTCGCTTAACGCCACAGCGACAAGGCAGGCTCGACGCCTATTGCGGCATCTATGCGCTGATAAACGGGTTTGCCTATGCAAGTCGCAATAGTCACAAAACCCGGCTGCAGGCAAAGGAGCTATTTTCTCTTCTCAGCGGGCGCGCTCAGCGTGTTCATGGCGGACATCAAGTTTGCCTGGAGGGTCTTACCCCCGCCCAATTGCGACAGGTAGCACTCACTCTGGCGATTGCTGTTCCGCAAGCCTATATTCCCGACTTCCTTGTCTGCCATGCGAGCGGCAAGATGCTTGCGCTCGAGATCAAGGGAACTGACAGCCCGTTGAACAAGGCCAAGCGCGACGCCTTGAGTGAATGGGTCAACGCGATCGACGGAACTGGAGAATTTGGGCAGTGGGCGTGGGGTGTCGCGTTCAAGCCATCAGATGTGCAGGTCATCGTCAGCAAGCACGCAAAGGCCCCCGTGCCAGAACCGGTCAGTCAATGAACCGGGTCCGTTGCGGCACAATTGATAACGCCGTTTCTTCCGATGCCAGTGTCGCTCCGTCATCGGATGGTTTTGCGAACCCGCCGTTTCGAGCAGACGCGAAAACGCAAGGATAACAGGTTCTTACGGCTCTACACCATATGGCCCGCAGTTCAGAGCCTCGGAGAATACTGGCCCTGAGAGAACGCTTTGGGGTCACAGCCTGCCGCGACGGGTTGAAAGGGCTCCCCCGCATAACCCTCGAAAACAACGGAAAAATCCTGCCGCAGCGGGATCGGGAGACCGCTTTCTCGGAGCAAGTGGCGGAGGGGGCGGAACTGCGGTCGAACCGTCTCTGGAGCAGATCGCAGCCCGGGCCAACGCGGCCACCCTTGTGGGACGAAGGCGCAGCGCTCTGCCGGCACAATGTCAGGTTACCACCACAATCTTTCCCCCCGCAGCATTATCTTCCATTGCCCTGTGCGCTTTCACAATCTCATCGATCGGGAATACGCGACCAATCGGCGGCGTCAAAGTCGCCGCCTCTACAGCATCCACGACCTTTTGCAGCGGCGAGGCAATGAAATCGTCAGAGCCGCCTGAATAGGTCGTCAGGTTCACGGCCGTGGGGATTGCGCCCATCGGGCTGAACCGCTCGAATTCCCACGAATTGCCGACCATGCCGGTCATGCAGACCGACCCGCCCGGTGCGACTGACTGCAAGCTGTCGAGGAGGGTCGTCGTGCCCACGAGTTCCAGCACGCGGTTCACCCCGCCGGGACAAGCCACCCTCACTGCCGGGGCGATCTGCCCGTCGTCGATGAGGACATCGTCGGCACCATTGGCCAGAAGCATGTCGCGCCGGTCTTCGCGGCGCGACGTGGCAAGCACCCTCAGCCCCGCCTGTTTCGCCAGGATTGCCGCCGTCAACCCGACCGAGGTCGTGCCGCCCCGTATCAGCAAGGTCTCGCCTTGTTTCACGCGCAGCGCGGTATGGAGCGAGCCCCAGGCGGTCTGCACCATCTCGGGCAGCGCCCCCAACACTTGCCAGGGTAGGCCGGTTTCAAGCTTCAGGACCTGGCCGGACGGGACCAGTGTGTATTCGGCATAGCTGCCATCGAAGACGCGCCCCATGCCACCCATTGCTGTGGCCACCCGGTCACCAACAGCGAAGGTGCGGTCGAGGTTGCTCACGACCTCGCCCACCGCCTCGATGCCGAGGATGCGCGGGAACGCCACGTTCGGGGAATGGCCCTGCCGGGTGAACAGCTCGGACCGGTTGAGCCCGAAGGCCCGGACCCGGATCAGCACCCACCCCGGCTTTGGATCGGGCACGGGCCGCTGCTCGATCCTCAACACCTCCGGCCCGCCCGGCTCGTGGATCACCACCGCCTTCATCATCGCCATGATCGGCCCCCCATTGGTATATCGGCTTATCGACAATCGTGCCGCCCCCCACTTTGCGCTCCATCTGGCAATGCGCCCGGGCAACTCTTTGCATGACTCATTTCGGTCCTGGTCACAACAGCCGAAGACGCGACTTCGGTCGAAGTCATCGCCATGATGGCTGATAACCTATTTAACTTGGATACTTGCGGGAAACGAACCAGGACAGGAAGACAACACGCCCGGAGAAATTCGGCCTTGCAAGAAAGCTTCCGGGCATTCGGGCTGCAAAACCAGTGTCCAGCCCCTCCCGCATAACTCTAGAAAACAAGGGAAAAATACAGCCGCGCCCGACGCGATCCACCGCAGTCTTCATGTTGTCATAGATGCCCCGTCCGGGGACACCACCGAAGGTCCGGAATGCATGCCAATGCGCGTCGAATAGCGTCTCGTGGGTCTGCAATAGGTAGGCGCGCAGCAGGAACGCCCGGCAGTGCGCCAACTTGATATGCGCCACCTGAAGCTTCGTGCGTTCGCCGCTGCACGCGCCGTGTCGCCAGCCATCCGACGCTTGCCGGCTTCCAAAAACTCTTTCGACCACGTGTAATACAAGCTCTGCGCAATGCCTTCCTTGCGGCAGAGCTCAGCAATGCTGTCTTCGCCGCGCAGGCCTTCCAGAACAATCCGGATCTTGTCTTCTGCAGAGAAGTGTCGCCGGGTGGCCCGGCGGATATCTTTGACAACATGTTCGGCAGGCCGCTTGCTGCCGTGTAACTTCGTGTTCATGTCCGTTCCTTCGTCAATGACGAGAACCGAACACGCCTTAACTCACTGCATCAATTCTGTGCCATAGGTGCTGATCCCGGACAGTATCAGGATTTCCGGAAGGGCTTCGACTCTTGACCCGGGCAGCTATAGTAGTGGGCTGTCCATTACAAACAGAGCCGCCGTCACATTGCGGCCGGGTCTTTATAACATCATCGGCGGCAGCTTCGTCGTGAACAATGCAACCATAATGGGCGATGGTGTGACCGTTTCGCTGGCGACACCTGGCATATCGATCGATTGGACAGATGCGAAAATCCAGATCACGGCACCAAAAAGCGGCCAGTACGCGGGTATGGCGGTGATCGGCGCGTGCAATCCTGCGGATCATGTTATCGACTCGTCGACCATAGATATCACTGGCGTCGTCTACCTCATTGGCGGCGCGTTCAAATGGGTCAGTTCAGGGTCGCCTGAAGTCGCGTCAAAATGGACGACGTGGATTGTCGACGGTTTTTCCTGGTCTGGAGACGGCACGATCAACGTCAATTTTGACATCGATGGCAGCGATGGTCCCTATCCAAAGGCACTTTACGTCATCCCAGGGCCCGGAAAGCCAAGACTGATTGAATGAACAAGATTGCGCTGGCAATCGGGTTTGAAACAGTTGGAGAATTTCCAAGCCTGACCGAACATCGAACATTCAAGGAAAACGCGGCAAGCTGGAGCGGTAGTGGTTGTGCAACGATTTGAACAGACGTTGCAAGGCGCTATCGCGCTTTCTCAAGCTCGCGCAGGATCGAGTCTCTTACCGCGCTTATGCTGCGGGGCGCTGCCGGGCGATTGTTCAGCTTACCATTTATCAATTCAATGACCCTGTCGGAGCTACGGATAGTTTCGGGTCTGTGAGCAATGATGATGCGGGTTATTCCCGAAAGTTTCAATGATGCGTTCACTGTCTTTTCCCGGGCAACATCAAGGTGGCTGGTCGCTTCATCCAAAAGCAACAGCGCTGGCCAGCGATAAAGCGCTCTGGCAATCAAGATGCGCTGTTTCTGGCCACCTGAGAGCACAGTTCCCATGTCGCCGATCAACGTGCTGTAGCCCATCGGCATTGCAGCGATGTCATCGTGAACTGCGGCAAGCATCGCGCAGTCTTCAATCAATGGCTGATTTGGGCGGTCGTTGAAGAAGCAGATGTTGTCAGAAATTGATCCAGCAAAAAGATGATCGTCCTGCATCACGACGCCAAGCATCGACCGGTATGCTGCAACACCAATTTGCGACAGGGGGACATCATTGATCAGAATTTCACCCTGTGTCGGCTGTAGCAAGCCTGCCAGCACCTTCAGCAAAGTGGTCTTTCCACCGCCTGAGGGGCCGACAATTGCTACAGACTCGTGTGCCAGAATTTTAAAGCTCACATCATCAAGTATCCAGGGTTCCTGCTCGCCATAACGAAAACTGACATGCCGAAGCTCTATCTTGATAGACGACATGTTGGCTGGAGCGTCTGCAAGTTCAGAGTTGCGCTCGCCCTCAGTCAGCGCGATATCGGCGAGCCGTTCAGCGTGAAGGCGCAACATGGTCAGATCAACCACTTTGTTGATCAGCTCTGTCAGCCGGCCAAGAAACTGGTCTTTGTAAGCGATGAAGGCGATAAGGAGACCCGTCGATATAGCGCCGTCGAGCACCTTGGAAGCTCCAAGCCAAATGACCAGAATGGCCATTATGCCGAACAGCAGACTGTTGACAGTGCGAAACACAAGGCGAAGCTTTTCTGCCGTAAGCTGCCGGTTCACGGTCTCTACCAGAAGATTGAGCCACTGCGCCCTGCGGTCACCCTGAGCGTTGAACAGTTTGATGGTACGGATGCCGCGCATTGTTTCGAGAAAGTGGCTGTCGCGCCGACCGCCCCAGACAATTGCCTCAGCGGTGGCTTGCCGCAGCGGCGTGTAGGTCACCCAACGCAATGCAGCGTAGACTGAAGCGCCGGCCAAAACGATGCCAGTAAGGCCCGGCGCGAGCATGAACATGATGATGAGCGTGATGATTGCCATAAAGCCGTCAAGCACAGCCTCTATCAAGTCACTTGTCACTGCTTGAAGGATCACTTCTTGCGACCCAAAACGCGACATGATGTCTCCAAGATGCCGGCTCTCAAAATAGGTAACGGGCAGATTTTGCAGATGTGACAACAGGTTTGCGCGCGACTGCACCTTCAGCGAGGCGTTCAGCCCAAGCATCATCCATCGGCGCATTGTCTCAATGGCTGTTCTCAAAAACAGCAGAAGCACAAAACCGACGGCAAGTGTGACCAACAAATCGCGGTCTGCACTGACAAGTGCATGGTCTATCACCAGCCCAAGGAAAAGCGGCGATATAATAGCAAAGACTTCGATCGCGCCGGCCATTCCCAAAAGATAGGAAAGCGAACGCTTAAGTCCGCTGATATGCCCGACCAGCTGCGAACCACGAACCCTGGGTGCTGCTGATGCTGTCTCGAATTTGGCGGTAGGAATCAGCTCAAGCGCGATACCGGTGAAGTGACGGCCAGCGGCTGCCGTCGGCATGGTGCGAATGCCCATGGCTGGATCGTGGATGGTCACAGTCTTTGCGTCGGCGCTTGCAAGGACAACAAAATGATTCATGTCCCAATGCAAAATGCATGGCGTTCGAAGCTGGCCGAGTTCCTCAAGCTCCAGACGCAACGGGCGTGTTGCAAAACCAATCTGATCGGCGATGCGGATAAGCTCGCGCATCGTCGCCCCTTTCAGCGACATGCCGAAGCGCCTGCGTAATGTGGCAAGATCTGCTTGGTTGCCGAAATGATTGGCAATCATGCAGATGCTCGCGAGGCCGCACTCCGATGCTTCCGTTTGCAATATCAAAGGAAGTTTGCGCCGCCATCCTGTGTTCAGCCTGTCGAGGAGGCTCATCCGGTCCATGCTGAGGTCCTGGCAAAAAGCGGGTAAAGTATCCATTCGAAAAGCCGGTGCCGTTCAATAAGTATGTCGGCATCCACACGCATGCCAGGCTGAAGCAGAACGCTTTGGCCGTACGCGGTCACATCCTGCCGGGCAATATCGACAGTGATGCGATAAAACGGCTCGTTAGGGTTCGCATAGAACGCGGAGAGGCCGGCAAGCTGCTGCGGCAGCTCTGTTGGATTGATCGCAGTCAGTGAGACGTTTGCCACGCTGCCCTTGTAGAAGCCGAAATTCTGGTAAGGGAACGGCTGATAGCGAAGCAGCACTTCTTGTTTTTTCTTTATGAAGCCCATCGCGCGGCTCGGCGAAAAAAGCTGTGCTTGCAGGACTGTGTCATTTGGGACAATGCTCATCAAAGGCACTCCCAAAGAGGCGCTGCCTCCCGGTTCAGTTTGGATGCCGGTGACGGTTCCGTTCTGAGGCGCTACAACGACAAACTCCCGCCTTGCTTCTGCTTCTGCAATACGTTGGTCCAATTCCGCGACCTCACGCGTGATCGCTGCGGTTTTGGTGGTCAACTGGGCCGGCAACTCCTGACGCGCCAACAGGGCGGCAGAAATTTCGCGCCGCAGCTGCGAAAGTGATCGCTCAAGTGATTGCTGCTTGGCAGTCTGGTCCAGATATTCGCTTTCTGTTGCACTGAAACTTGCTTTTGTGATGATGCCCCGATCAAGCAATTTTCGTGCGCGCGCCAGAGAATCTTTGGAAATTTGCAAGCGCTGACGATGAATGTCGACTTCATCCACGAGAAGTCTGTCTTCCGAATTCAATGAAAGCAGCCGCTGTTCCAGTTCACCCGACTGTTGCGCAGAGAGGCTGATTTCTGTCTGTTTCTGAGCGCCGAGATTTTCGCGTCGGCTTGTCAGTTGGCGGACAACTTCTTCACCTGTCGCGCCAAGCGCTTCACTGCGCACATCAGAAGAAAGTACGATCAGGGGATCGCCCTTTGCGACTTTTGCGCCTTCCTTAACTCTGATTTCGGCGATTACGCCGGCTTGCGGAGGCAGTACCCGCACGATTCCCTTTTCTGGCATGAGCCAGCCACTGATTTTTTCCTTTCTTGTGTAAGAACCAAAGACCAGGACCAAAACAATCGCAAAAGCTGCACCCAGGGAGACCAGCATCGAGATTCTGTGGGAAATGCGGGGCTCGAGCAATACAGTGCCAAGCCATTGTGTCTGCTGCTCAGCCAGAGCCTCCTGCCGGAACAGGCCCGTCGCCTGCGCGGGCGCAAGCGCGCGGCTGCTGTTCTTGTCCACATGGACTGAGACGTTCAACCCGCGACCTCGTATTCCTTCACGTCGAAACTCAATTCAACAACTCTTCGAATAAGAGGAAGAAAATGCGATTTTCGAATCTTTGGATCAAAAAAATCTTTCAAAAGAGGGGGACGCGCAGAGGTGAAATAGAGGTGCGGAGATTCAACAACGTCACGCGAAGCGACAAGGCCAAGTTCATCAAGCCGTGTCACTGTTTGGACTATGCAAGGCGCATGGGTGTAACCGAGCGCCCGCAACGTGTATGCACGATGGTGGCCATTGTGCAGGACATATCGATTGTCCGACTGTATAAGGCTTAGAAAGTTTGAGCTGTAGCCAACCATCAGCCCCAGTATCCCGCTGTTTGGCCTGACCAGACTTGTGCCCTCCAGCTGATCTGGTCCGAGCAGCGCTGCCTCGTGGAATCGGAAATCAGACGAATCGGACGAGAAACTGTATCGGTTTTTTCCCGTCTTCCGAACTGTGAAGGGTGCCTCTGGTCTGTCGAGGGGTTGGCAGAAACGCAGGAGTTCATCCGCAGGCGCATTGGGCCCCAGCCGTGATTTCAGGCGGTCGCCGTGGCTGATATCGACATGCAGCTGGGAAACAATGAGCTTGTCGAGCTCGACCATTTCAAATTTTACCGGCAGCGCGTCGAATGTGTGTTGAAA
>JANMQE010000753.1:0-2826 GCA_031370195.1 Phyllobacteriaceae bacterium | reverse complement strand
TGCTGTTTGGACAAGGTGTGGCTGATGCGATGAAGCCGGGAGCGGTCTTCATCGACATGAGCTCGATCAAGGCGGACGAGGCGCGGAGCCATGCTGACCGGCTGGCAGCGCTCGGCATTGCCGCGCTCGATGCGCCTGTTTCCGGCGGCACCAAGGGTGCGGATGCGGGCACGCTGGCGATCATGGCGGGCGGCAGCGCGGAGGCGTTTGCAAGAGTGGAGCCGGTGCTGAAGGCCATGGGACGGCCGACCCATGTCGGGCCATCAGGTTGCGGGCAGATTGCAAAGCTGGCCAATCAGGGCATTGTTGCCGTTACAATCGGTGTGGTTGCCGAGGCGATATTGCTTGCCGAAAAGGCCGGATTGTCCAAAGGCGCACTGCGGCAGGCGCTGGCGGGAGGGTTTGCCGACTCGGTGATCCTGCAACAGCACGGCGGACGGATGGAGGAGCGGAACTTCGTGCCGGGCGGACCATCGGCGTATCAATTGAAAGACCTCAACAATCTGCTTGGCGCGGGGGACAGCCTTGGTCTGACGCTGCCACTGGCGGCCGCCTTGCGCGACCGGTTTGCCGCGCTGGTCAATGAGATGGATGGTGCAATGCTGGACCATTCGGCGCTGTTTCTGGAGTTGCAGGACAGGCAGAAATAGCGGCGATTCAAACCACATACCCATCCGCGCCGAACATGTGCGCGCGGCTCGCCTCAAGCTGGAGACCGATCTTGTCATTTGGCGCGATGGCAATGCCGCCGTCACCTTCGATCACCAGTTGGCCAACGGGTGTCTCGACATAGGCGATGGTGGAGTTGCCGAGCTGTTCGACAATCTGGACAATGCCGGTGGTGAGGGCGGCTTTGTCGCCAGTGTTGAGGATGGTGATGTGCTCAGGACGGATGCCGACTTCGAGCGGGCTGCTTGGCGTTGCCGAGTTCGGATGACGGCGGCGGATCGGGATTTGCGCGCCGCCTTGCATTTCCACGGTTACGCTGTTGCCATCGGCGCTTTTCACAGTGCCGGGAATGAAATTCATTGCGGGCGAGCCGATGAAGGAGGCGACGAATTTGTTGGCCGGGCTGTTGTAGAGTTCGAGCGGCGCGCCGGCCTGCGAGATGCGGCCCTTGTCGAGGACGACAATCTTGTCGGCCAAGGTCATCGCCTCGACCTGATCGTGGGTGACGTAGACCATGGTGGTTTTGAGGTTCTGGTGCAACTTGGCAAGCTCGAGCCGCATCTGCACGCGCAGGAGCGCATCGAGGTTCGACAGTGGTTCGTCAAACAGGAAGACCTCCGGCGCGCGCACCAGCGCACGACCAATGGCGACGCGCTGGCGCTGGCCGCCGGACAGTTGGGCCGGGCGGCGGTCGAGCAATTGTTCCAGCTGGAGCATCTTGGCAATTTCGGCGGCCTTGGCATTTTGCACATCGCGCGAGACGCCAGCCAGCGACAGCGAAAAGCAGATGTTGTCGCGCACCGTCAGATGCGGGTAGAGCGCGTAGGACTGGAACACCATGGCGACACGGCGCTGCGAGGGGGCCAGACGGGTGACGTCAACGCCGCCGATGAAGGCACTGCCTTCGGTGATGGTTTCAAGACCGGCGATCATGCGCAGCAAGGTGGACTTGCCGCAGCCGGACGGGCCGAGCAGCGCGCAGAATGAGCCATTATCTACGGTCAGGTCAAGATTCTTGATGACCTCGACGGCGCCGTAACGCTTGGAGATGTTCCTGAGTTCAACGGACGCCATGGCAGTCTCCGCGCATTGATAATGTGGGTGGCTTGGTCATGTCCGTGTCATCCCTTGATGCCGGCGGTCAGCATGATTGCCTGTGTGACCCTGCGCTGGAAAATCAGATAGACGATTGCGACCGGCAAAGCGGCGAGTATCGCACTGGCGAGATCACGGGCGTATTTCACGCCGAATGCGTCAGTCACTTGCGTGATGCCGACGGTGATGTTCATCATCTCCTCGGACGTGGTGACGAGGAATGGCCAGAGGAAATTGTTCCACGCGCCGATGAAAGTGATGATGGCAAGCGCGGTGGTGATACCCCAGTTCATTGGCAGATAGAGACGAAACAGCAGCTGGAATTCAGTCGCGCCATCGATGATTGCCGCCTCGCGGAAATCCTTCGGGACCGAGTCGAAAAACTGCTTGTAGATCATCACGGTGACCGGTGCGATCAGCTGCGGCAGGACGACGCCGGTCCAGGTGTTGATGAGTTTGAACTGGCTCATCAGCACGAAATGGTTGACGATCAGCGCGGGGATCGGGACCATGAACGAGGCCAAAATCATCCACCACAGGAACTTGCGGCCCGGAAACTCCAGCTGCGATATCGCATAGCCTGCCGCCGCGCTCATCATGATGACCAGAATGGTGACCAGTCCCGAAGTGACCAGCGAATTGACATACCAGTGGCCGATCTTGGTATTGAACAGGACGTGGGTGTAAGCCTCCAGCGTGAACCGGTCGGGGAAAAAATCTACGCCGGGGCGGACAATGTCCTGTTCCGGCTTGAAGGTGGTAACGAGCGTCCAATAGATCGGGAAAGCCCACAAAATCGCGCCGAGGAACGTCAGCACGGTGATGATCAGACCGGCGCGGTCGAGCATCATGATCCGCTTGAAGCGGGCGGCGTTGGGGCCTGCCGGTTCGTTCAGGTTGGCTGCAATTGTGGTCATTTCTCGCCCCTTGCCCGCAGCAGCTGATATTGCAGCACCGAGACGACAACGATGACGATGAACAGCACCAGCGCCACCGTTGCGCCGTAGCCACCCTGATTTTTCTGGAACGCCGAGCGGTAGATGAGCTGCACGAGACCCAGCG
>JANMQE010000751.1:0-13186 GCA_031370195.1 Phyllobacteriaceae bacterium | reverse complement strand
AAAAGCCGCCCGTCATTGCTGACGGACGGCTCTGCCATTTCTGGCGGGTAGGTTTCGCGCCGGATTACTTGGCCAAATTACTTGGCAGCGGTGACCTGGCCCGTGATGTAAACGAACTTGTCGTTGATCGCGGTGCCGAGAGCGCCGGCGCCGGCAATGATGGCGACTGCGATGAGGGCGGCGATGAGGCCGTATTCGATTGCGGTTGCGCCGGACTCGTCCTTGGCGAAACGTGCTACTAGCTTGGACATGAAAAACTCCTGATCCACGTGGTTACTCTGACAGCATTCCCGTCAACTTGTTTGCGCTGATCGGTTGATTTCAATTTAGCCGTCACCCCTTGCCATCGGTTTAAGGAACAGGGTTTCCGCAAAATTACTTTTTCGCTCGCATTTGAAGAACCGGCATGTCAACAACCGGCGGCAAGAGGTGCAGGCAATGAAAAGCCGCCCGTCGTTTCTGGTGCGTGATCATCGCTCTGGGCGCACGCCGCACGCCATTAAACGTTCCTTCACCATTCCGGTTCATCTTCTCGAAAGGCTGTTTGTCTTCGGAGAGTTTCATGACCGGTTCATCTGTATTGCGTGCACTCACATCGGCATGTGTCCTTGCCGTTATCGGCTGTGCTCCGGCGATGGCTGAGACCAGCGGTATCACCGTGACGATGAACCAGGCGAAGATTGTCAAACTGTCACGCGACGCCGACACGATCGTTTTGGGCAATCCGCTGATTGCCGATGCGGCAGTCAAGGATCCGCGCACAATTGTCATCACCGGCAAGGGATTTGGTGTCACCAACTTTGTCGCGCTGGACTCAAAAGGCGAGCCGATTGTTGACGAACAGGTTGTCGTTTCGCGCAGCGTCGCTGAAACCATCCGTGTCTACCGCCGGGCCAAGGTCCAGACATTGTCTTGCACGCCTTACTGCGAGAGCGCTTACAAGAGCGAAGCCGAAATCAAGGCCGAAGAAGAAACGGCAGCGGCAAACAATTAAGCTTGATTGCCCGCCAGCCCGAGCCCGTCTGATTAAAATTATCTGAATCCAATCGTTCAACTTCACCATCTGGTTCGAACCGGATTGAAACTGCTGTGCTTTATAACTGTCGCAAATTCCGGGTTTATGGAGATTGTGACATGTCGGACGGGAAATTGGGCAAGCCTGAAAAGAGCACGCCGCTTGGCCGTCGTTTGCTGAGGCACTTTATCAAAGACGAGCGCGGCAGCGCGGCAATTGAATTTGCCATGCTGGCGCTTCCTTTCTCGGCTCTGGTGTTTGCAATCCTTGAAAGCGGCCTTTCCTTTACGGCACATCAGGTGATGGCCAATTCCGTCGAGGACCTTGCCCGCGATCTGCGCACGGGAACCCTCAAGAAGGTCGACGCAACTCCGGCAGCCGTGCGCGCGCGTATCTGTGGAGACATGAAGATGCTTGTGTCATCGACTTGCCCGGGCCTTTACATCGATTTGAAGACTTACGCGACATTCGGCGCAGTGCCGACAACGATTCCTTACGCCTCTGGCGATCTGAATGTCTCAGGTTTCACGATATCGCCAGGCGACCCCGATACGATCAACCAGTTGCGTGTCTTCTACAAGTGGCCGATCTACACCAACTACATTGCCAAAAAACTCGCCGATCTGCCCAACGGAAAGACCCTTCTGTATTCCACACTGACGTGGCGGAACGAGTTCTTTCCGAGCTGATGACAGACAAACGGAAATTTGGCGGCAGAACTGGAGCAGTCCAATGATAAGTGCAATCAACAATCAACTTTCACGGATCCGCAATCAAGTGCGACGGCTTTCGCGCGATAGCAAAGGCGCGGCGGCGGTTGAGTTTGCCTTGATTGCACCGCTTTTGATTACGCTGTATCTGGGCACTCAGGAAATATCGCTGGCGCTGAACATCAACAAGAAGGTTGGCCGGACATCATCGGCGGTCGGTGACCTGATCGCGCAGGAAGATACTGAAATTGCCGTTGCAGACCTCAAAGACATCATGAAGGTCGGCGCTGCGACGATGCAGCCTTACTCGATCACCAAGCCCGAACTTTGGATAACAGGCATCCAGATCTCGACCGCCGGTGCCGCAACTGTCGCCTGGTCGCAGAAGTTGGTTGAGAACACGACTTACTCTGTGCCCTATGCAGCAGGGTCTGCTGTGGTGGTGCCCGCCAAACTGAAGATCAACGACTCATTTTTGGTCAAGGTTGAAACCAAACTCAAATATCGCCCGATCACGTCCTGGACGATCACCACGAACAAGAGTTCGGGATACGCCTATTTCAACATGGCAGAGATCTATTATCTGCGGCCACGCAATTCCAACAGCCTGGCCTGCATTGGTTGCTGAGCGCCTTCACCGGTAAGAATGCCACGTCAGGGCTTTGGCGCGCCGGTGGCGTCCGCCAGAGCCTTTGTGGCCTTGAGCGTCAGACCATAGGCTTGATGCGACACCGGACTGAATGCGACTGTGTCTTCGGGCAGCAACAGATCGTTCAAATCCGGGTCCGCCGTCGCCATCCCGGCGAGCATCTTCAACATTGCTTCCTTCGCCTCAGGCGCAAGATTTTTGCGCACCGCGTGCGGACCATTGGGTACGGTGTCGGAAAGCCACACTGCTTTGATCTTGCGACCGGTTTTGGAGAGTTCCAACGCAAGCGCCGTATCCTTCCGAAGCGCGTCATTCAGCTTCAAACCTGATGGCACGGTGGCAAAGAACCCGTCGAGGCTGCCATTCTCAAGCCCGCCGAGGAGATCTGCTGGCCCGCCTTCGATGTGCAGCCAGGTCTCCGAGCCCGTCAAACTGGTACCTTTGGACTGAAATGAAGCGAGCGCCACACCAAAGGTGGCCAGCGAGTCTTTTCCGACGATGCCGATGCCTTTCGATTTTGCAACATCCGCGACGCTCAGCGCTTCGTCCAGCAGGAGCACGGCCTTGATCCCCGTCGATCCATCCGCACCCAGCGGGGCGGCCAAAGGTTCCACACATTCGCAGGCCAGATAGGCTGTCGCGTAGGCTTGGGCGGTGTAAAAAGCATACTCGATGCGTGAACTTGCCTGCGCGTCGATCAGCGACGGAAAATCTTTGGCTTGAAAGATTTCAACCGGCATCCCGAGCGCGCCTGCATAGGCTGCGCGCAATTTGGCAAGGTCTGCGGGCGAGTATTGGTTCCCTTGCGCTTCAATCATGCCGATCCGGAACGTGCCAAGCTCTTTGCGCCAATCAGCCACTGCGGGCGTTGCTGCGGCAAAACCGGTTATGACGGCAGCGATTGCATACAAGGGGCCCGCGATCTTCAGAGGAAGGCGTGGTCTTTTCGTCAGTGGCAACACGAAATCTCTCCTGCACAGGGTATTATTTGACCATAAATGGACATGCCGCGCCAAGCACCTTATCTTTTGCTCAAAGGAACCATCATGGCGCGCGCATTTCTGTTCATACTTGACTCATTCGGCATAGGCGGAGCGCCTGATGCCGCAGCCTATGGCGATGAAGGCTCCAACACGCTCGGCCATATCGCAGATGCCTGCCTTGTTGGAAAGGGCGACCGTGCGGGGTTGCGATCCGGCCCGTTATCGCTGCCGAACTTGCAACGGATAGGCTTGGCCGAGGCAGCGCTGCTGGCATGCGGCGAACGGCCTGCCGGGTTTCCGGCAAATGATGCTCCTGCTGGCCTTTATGGTGCTGCCAGCGAAATCTCGAAGGGCAAGGACACGCCTTCGGGCCACTGGGAAATCGCCGGTGTTCCTGTGCAATTCGATTGGGGCTATTTCCCCGAAACGGTCCCGACATTTCCGGCGGAACTGATTGCCGCCATTGTCAAGGAAAGCGGCATACCTGGTATACTTGGCGACTGCCATGCGTCCGGGACGGAGATCATCGACCGGCATGGCGAGGAGCATATCGCCAGCGGCAAGCCGATTTTCTACACGTCGAGCGATTCGGTGATGCAAATCGCTGCCGACGAGGCTTCGTTCGGCTTGGACCGTCTCTACAGGCTCTGCGAAGTCGCCCGCATCCATCTTGATGCCTATAATATCGGGCGCGTCATCGCCCGGCCCTTCGTGAAGCTTCCCGGCGGAACCTTTGAGCGCACCGGCAACCGCCGTGACTACTCGGTGCTGCCGCCGGAACCGACGCTGCTTGACCGCCTGAAGGCGGCGGGGCGGCAAGTGATCGCGATTGGCAAGATCGGCGATATCTATGCCCATCAAGGCGTCACTGACGTGCGCAAGGCCAATGGCAACATCGCCTTGTTCGACAAAACGTTGGTAGCGATGGACGATGCCGAGGATGGTGATCTTGTGTTCACCAATTTTGTCGATTTCGACATGCTGTTCGGCCATCGGCGCGATGTTCCGGGCTACGCTCATGCACTTGAGCAATATGACACACGGCTGCCGGAGGCGATTGCCAAGATGCGTGACGGCGACATCATGATCCTGACCGCGGACCATGGCTGCGATCCGACGTGGCGCGGCACAGACCATACGCGCGAGCGCGCACCCGTGCTTGTGGTTGGCCCGGACATTGCACCCGGTTCGCTTGGCATCCGTCCAACCTTTGCCGATATCGGCGAAAGCATTGCTGCGCATCTTGGCCTTGACGCGGGGTTGCATGGCACGTCCTTTCTGCGGTCACATGCATTCTTAAAGACCGATGCCTGAGCTTCCGGAAGTTGAAACCGTGCGGCGCGGATTGCAGCTGGCGATGGAGGGCGCGCGGATAGTTTCGCTTGAGCTCCGCCGTCCCGATTTGCGGTTTCCGTTTCCCGACGGCTTTGCATCGAACGTGGAAGGTCGGACCGTCACAGCGCTTTCCCGCAGGGCAAAATATCTGCTGATCCATCTCGAGGATGGCCAGACGGTGATCTCGCATCTTGGCATGAGCGGATCGTTCAGGATCGAGGCGCAAGCGGGAGGGGAGACGCCAGGCACTTTTCATCATGAACGCTCAAAACGTGCCGTGCATGACCATGCTGTTTTTTTTCTTCAAAAGTCCGATGGGTCGAGTTGTACGGTCACTTACAATGACCCGCGCCGGTTTGGCTTCATGCTGCTGGCTGGCGCAGGCGCTTTGGACGGTCACCTTGCCCTGTCTGCGCTTGGCATCGAGCCTCTCGGTAACGAATTGTCCGGACCCTATTTGCAGGCCCTGTTTGACGGCAAGAAGACACCCTTGAAAGCGGCGCTTCTGGACCAGCGCCAGATTGCGGGGCTCGGCAATATCTATGTCTGCGAGGCGCTTTGGCGAGCGCAGCTGTCGCCGCTTGCCGCTGCGGGCACACTGACTGGCATGCCTGCACGGGCGGAACGTCTGGCATCCGCCATTCGCGATGTACTGCGAGAGGCAATTGACGCGGGTGGATCGAGCCTTCGCGATTACCGCCAGACGGATGGAACGCTCGGCTATTTCCAGCATCTCTTTTCAGTGTACGACCGCGAGGGTGAACCCTGTCCCCGGATGACGTGCTCAGGTGTCATTGAGCGGATTGTCCAATCCGGACGGTCGACATTCCATTGTCCAGTGTGTCAGAAGCAGAGACGTGCGGTAAAGAAATAGACATTCTCTTGCCTGACTTGCCGCTTGATCCGTTCGAGTTGCTTTTAATGCGCCAGACATGTTGACGGGTGATGGAAGCTCAACTATAAGCCCGCTCACGTCAGGCGGCCCTTTGGTCGCCCCTTTATTTTCGCCCTGATGCCGCCATGGCAAGGGGATCAGCAAGAGAGGCATACATGGCCAACACCTCCTCGGCCAAGAAGGCAACCCGCAAGATTGCCGCCCGCACTGAAATGAACAAGGCACGCCGTTCGCGTGTCCGCACATTCGTTCGCAAAGTTGAAGAAGCCATCCTGACAGGCGACAAGGCCGTTGCCCTCGCAGCGTTCCTGGCGGCCGAGCCGGAGTTGATGCGTGCCACGTCCAAGGGCGTCATGCATCAGAATACCGCCTCACGCAAAGTGTCCCGTCTGTCCAAGCGTGTTGCCGCTGTCGGCGCCTGATAGTTCCGCCAAATTGTCTTTTGAAAACCCGGTCATTGGCCGGGTTTTTGCTTTTTGGGGCTGTCGAATTTGAGTGCGTCGAAGGGCGATTCTAGTCTTTCGCTACGTAAAGAAGCTGCTGGCGAGGATATGTCAACCCGCGTGAGAGTGACGAGAATTAATTTGTGATTTCAATAATTTACAACAGGCTGTCCACAGGTTGTCCCCAACCGTAGATGCATTTGCGCCACACAATCCTGTCAAGCGATAAATATAAAATTTATTTTTAGCCGGTGCAATTTTCCGCAACGCCAAGACCGGGCGCAGAAAACGCTTTGAATCCCCGGCACTTAAAATTTTAACCATATTTAGAGGTCTGGTTTCTGACCAACCTGCATACCACCAATCCTTAAAAAAGGGTTACCAAGGGCTTGCAGGACCGGCCCGTTATTCTGTAGTTTCCAACCATCGAAAAGGGCGAGACAACAGCCCGAAACAATCCGAAACCGGGAACGGTCGAACACAAAAGCAATTTTGTGAATGGGTGTTTTTGTCCTTTTGAGGGGGTTTGGCAGGGTACGATATCACTTTGCATCCAGGCAGCTTTTGTCGGGACGGAGATGTTGTGCCCAACGTCATTCATCTGAGTGCAGTGCATGCACAGCGCAAGCCGGTCAATATGTTGGCGAGCGCGGTGATGGCAAAATGGAAAGGGCGGTGTCGCTGATCGACGCTGCTTAGGGGAAGCCGGAATGAACAAACCTGAAGCCTTTGTTGCGTTTGAACGCGTGCAAAGCCAACTGAAGGCGCGTCTGGGCGTAGAGGTTTATTCCTCCTGGTTCGGGCGTCTCAAGATGGTCGAAGCTTCCAAGAGCGTAGTGCGCATGTCCGTGCCGACGCCGTTTCTGCGGGCTTGGATCAGCAATCACTATATGGACCTGATATCCGAGCTATGGCGGGCTGAACTTCCGGATGTTCTGAAGATTGAAGTTGTTGTTCGCAGCGCGACGCGCGCCAGTGTAGAAAGCGTCACAGTAGAAGCGGAAACCGCGAAGGCAATTGCCAAGCCATCCACGCCGTTCTTGCCGACCAAAGACCGTTCACACACGTCTCATTCCGGCAAAGACGACGCCCTGCGCGATCCCGCAGTCGGCTCGGCGCTTGATCCACGCTACACATTCGCCAATTTTGTCGAAGGAAGCGCCAACCGCGTTGCCCACGCGGCCGCCCGCACAGTTGCCGAATCCGGGACCGGCGCGGTTCGGTTCAACCCGTTGTTCATCCACGCGTCGGTCGGCCTGGGCAAAACCCATCTCTTGCAGGCAATTGCCACCGAGGCCGTGCAGCGCAATCCACGGGCGCGCGTCGTTTATCTGACTGCTGAATATTTCATGTGGCGCTTTGCCACTGCCATCCGCGACAACAGCGCCTTGTCGTTCAAGGAACAACTGCGCGATATCGACTTGCTCATCATTGATGACATGCAGTTCCTGCAAGGCAAGTCGATCCAGAACGAATTCTGTCATCTTCTCAATATGTTGATCGACAGCGCGCGACAGGTTGTGGTGGCGGCGGATCGTCCGCCGTCAGACCTGGAATCGCTGGATGCGCGTGTGCGCTCGCGGCTGCAAGGCGGTGTCGCGCTGGAAGTTGGCGCCCCGGACCATCCGATGCGACTTGAAATTCTCAAGCGTCGTCTGGAGACTGCCCGTAAGGAAGACCCGTCGCTCACCATTCCAGACAATATTCTTGAGCATGTTGCCAAGACCGTGACGAGTTCCGGTCGCGACCTTGAGGGCGCGCTCAATCAGTTGCTGTTCCGCCAAACCTTTGAACCGGACATGACGGTGGAACGTGTCGAGGAATATCTTGGCCATCTCATTCGCAACGGCGATCCAAAGCGTGTGCGCGTTGAAGACATCCAGCGCGTGGTTGCCCGCCACTATAATGTGCCGCGCTCAGACCTGCTTTCCAACCGGCGCACAAGGATCATCGTCAAGCCGCGTCAGGTGGCAATGTATCTTGCCAAGATGATGACACCGCGCTCGCTGCCGGAAATCGGTCGTCGTTTTGGCGGGCGCGACCATACGACAGTGCTTCATGCTGTGCGCAAGATCGAAGGCCAGATGGGCGGCGACACCAAATTGGCGCAGGAAATGGAACTGCTGAAGAGGATGATCCAGGAACATATGTAAGCGATGGCACGAGGGCGTGGTTTTCCCCGCCTTTTGCACACCTGACGGCTTGTCTATCAACGCCAAGTCTTGCCTTTTGCATTGAATATCGGTCATTTACCGGCTTCAATCCATTTCAGCCTCAAAGGGCTGGCGCACCCGCGTCCGGCCTCTTGCAAACGACAGTCGAAAGTCCGCCATGCGTGTTACCATCGAGCGTGCCAACCTCCTGAAATCCCTCAACCATGTCCACCGCGTAGTCGAGCGCCGCAACACCATACCCATTCTCTCGAACGTCCTGATCCGCGCTGAAGGCTCGAACCTTGCCATGAAGGCAACCGACCTTGATCTCGAAATCAACGAGGCGACGGCAGCGATGGTTGAACAGGCGGGCGCGACGACCGTTCCTGCGCATCTCTTGTATGAAATCGTCCGCAAACTCCCCGAAGGCGGCGAAGTGATGCTGGCTACAAACCCGGAAGGTACGTCAATGACGGTGATTTCCGGCCGGTCCAACTTTCGCTTGCAGTGTCTGCCGCAATCCGACTTCCCTGAACTGACCGCCGGAACCTTCAGCCACACATTCCGGATGAACTCGACAGCGATCAAGGGTCTCATCGACAAGACGCAATTTGCGATATCCAATGAAGAGACGCGCTATTATCTCAACGGCATTTATCTTCATGCGATTGAGAGCGGCGGCGATTTGAAGTTGCGCGCCGTGGCCACAGATGGCCATCGCTTGGCCCGTGCTGAAGTTTCTGCTCCTTCGGGTTCGGAAGGCATGCCTGGCATCATCATTCCGCGCAAGACCGTCGCTGAATTGCAGAAGCTTGGCGATGATCCGGACATGATCATGACGGTGGAATTGTCGGACTCGAAAATCCGCTTCACCATCGGCTCGGTGGTTCTGACCTCCAAGCTGATTGATGGCACGTTCCCAGATTATCAAAGGGTCATCCCGTCCGGCAACGACAAGAAGCTGACCATCGACCGCCAGTCGTTTGCCCAAGCCGTTGACCGCGTCTCTACGATCTCCAGCGAGCGTGGCCGCGCTGTCAAGATGGCGATCGCCGACGGCTTGGTGACTCTGACCGTCAACAATCCGGATTCCGGCAGCGCTACTGAAGAGCTTGCCGCATCATATGATTCTGATGGCGTCGACATTGGCTTCAATGCCAAATATCTGCTTGATATCACGAGCCAATTGCAGGGCAGCGAGGCTGTTTTCATGCTGGCAGATTCTGGTTCGCCAACGCTGATCCGCGACGGTTCTGACGAATCCGCGCTCTATGTCCTGATGCCGATGCGCGTGTAGCCGGAAGGTCCATGCGCGTTGCCCTTCGACAGCTGACGCTCACCGATTTCCGCAACTATCCGCGCCTGTCGCTCGACCTTTCGGGACGGCATGTTGTGATCACGGGCGAAAACGGCGCTGGCAAGACGAATTTGCTGGAAGCGGTATCATTTTTGTCCCCAGGTCGTGGCATGCGCCGCGCTGTTCTGTCTGACGTAGCGCGCACGGGGTCTGCCAATGGTTTTGCTGTCAATGCAACGGTGGAAAGCAATGGCGGTGAAGTCATGCTCGGCACCGGCACGTTTGGCGACACGCCCGGCGGTGAGACCGCGCGGCGATTGCGCGTCAACGGCGCGGCGCAGAAATCGACGGATGCTCTGACGGACCATCTGCGCGTGGTGTGGGTGACGCCGCAAATGGACGGGCTGTTCACGGGACCAGCAGCTGAGCGGCGGCGCTTTTTCGACCGGCTGGTGCTGGCGATTGACCCGCTGCACGGGCAGCGCTCACTGGATTTCGAGCGTGCGATGAAGTCGCGAAATCGGCTGTTTGAGGAAAACCGCACAGATCAGCGCTGGTATGAGGCGATTGAAACGCAATTGGCCGAGTATGGAACAGCCATTGCTGCCGCGCGGGTTGAGCTTGTGCGGCTGCTGGCGGGCATGATGGAGCAATTGCCGGATGAAGGACCATTTCCGAGGGCAGACCTTTCGCTTGAGGGGACCCTTGAAGCTCAGTTGTCGTCAGGTGCAATCGCATCAGATACAGAAGATCAATATTTTCATAGTCTTAAGAGCAATCGGGGCCGGGATATGGCGGCGGGTCGGACGCTTGATGGGCCCCACCGCTCGGACCTCGTTGTTCATCATCGGCCCAAATCCATGCCTGCCGGAGTGTCATCAACCGGCGAGCAGAAGGCGCTTCTGGTCGGGATCGTGCTCTCACACGCCAGGCTGGTCGCCCGCATGACAGGCGGCGCGCCGGTGCTTTTGCTGGATGAGATCGCCGCGCATCTCGATGCAGGGCGGCGCGAAGCGCTGTTTGGCATCATTGATGATCTTGGGAGCCAGGCCTTTATGACCGGCACGGACCGGGCACTTTTTGCTGCGCTTGAAGAAAGGGCGGAATTTCTGTCGGTTTCGCACGGGTTGGTGTCGAAAGACGAGACTGACAAGTCCGGTTCCAATGACTAGAGTTGCCAAATGAGTGAGCACCATCCGCCCCTGTCGCCTGAAGAAATCGAACGCTATGCCCGGCATATCATCCTTGCCGAACTTGGCGGGGCTGGCCAGCAAAAGCTCAAGAAAACCAAGGTGTTGATGGTTGGCGCAGGCGGCCTTGGCGCGCCGGTGCTGTCTTATCTGGCGGCGGCGGGCATTGGCACGCTGGGCATTGTCGATGATGACCGGGTGTCATTGTCGAACCTTCAGCGTCAGGTGATCTTTGACACGGAGCTTGTCGGGCAGCCAAAGGTCGCAGCGGCGGCGGCGCGTATTGGTCACATAAATCCGCATGTCATCGTTGAAGCGCACGAGGCGAGATTGACCGCAGACAACGCCCGCGACCTGATCTCGCGCTACGACATTGTTGCTGACGGATCGGACAATTTCGAGACGCGTTACCTCGTGGCGGATGTTTGCGAGGCGCTGCGCAAACCCCTCGTGGCCGCAGCATTGGGCCGGTTTGATGGCTCGATTACCGCTCTAATACCGTTCGAAACTTGCGCGGAAGGCGCGCGAAACCCGTCTTACCGCGATCTTTTTCCCGAACCCCCACCTGCCGGGTTGGTGCCATCTTGCGCAGAGGCCGGCATCATCGGGGCGCTGGCAGGTGTCGTTGGAACCTTGCAGGCAATGGAAGTGATCAAGCTCGCCGCAGGAATTGGCGAGCCGCTGGTCGGGCGGCTTCTGCTTTATGACGGGCTGGCAGCGCGGTTTGACATTGTGAAATACAAGCGACGGAAGGAAAGCTCAAGTGGCGCTTGAACTGGGGGACGAAGAGCGGTCGCTGCTTGCCGGTCAATCCGGCGACGGCGCGGCGATGGCGATGCGGCTGGTGTGCGAAAGCGCACGCTTACTTAATGCACCGTCGCTGGTGAAGGTCGCCTCTGCTCATATCGACGGGGCGTTGTATCATGGCGATAGCGGGACACTGTTTGCCGAGCGGCTGAAGGAACTGGGCGCGAAAGTTTCCGTCCGCTCGACGCTCAATGTTGGCGCGCTGGATCTTACCGGCTGCTCGACCAACCGGCTGCCGCCGCACGAGCGCGATATGGCCAAGCGGTTGATGAAGGCCTATATCGCCATCGGCTGCGAGCCGAGCTGGACCTGTTCGCCCTACCAAGCGGGGCATCGCCCGGCGCTTGGCTCGGATGTTGCCTGGGGCGAATCCAATGCCGTGGTGTTCTGCAATTCTGTGCTCGGCGCGCGGACCAACCGCTATGGCGACTATCTCGACATCGCCTGCGCCATCACCGGCTTTGCACCCAGAACCGGACTGCATCTGCCTGAAAGCCGATTGGCGACGTTTGTTTTTGATGTTTCATCGCTTCCAATTGCTGATTTTGCCGAAGAGAGCTTCTGGCCGATTCTCGGCAGTCTTTACGGCAAGCGCGCCGGAACTGCAGTCGGCGTGGTAAAGGGCGTGCCGCGTCATCCCGGCGAAGATGCGCTGAAAGCGTTTGGCGCGGCAAGCGCTTCAACCGGCGGGGTCGGGCTGTTCCACATTGCGGGCGTCACGCCGGAAGCGCCGGATGTCGAGACAATCCTTGGCGGAAAAGCGCCGCTGGAAGTAATGCAAATCAGCGCGGCGGATTTTGCCGACCAGAAGCGGCGGATGGCAACGGTTCAAGGTGTTACGCGCATCGACGCAGTGGCAATCGGCAGCCCGCATCTGTCACTGGAGGAGTGCGAAAGGCTAGACCAGCTGATCGGCGGCCGCAAGGTCCGCGTGCCGTTCTATGCGTGCACCGGGCGACATGTGTTGAAGGATTTAGAGAGCACGAACTTACGCAAGTCGTTGGAAGCGGCAGGCGTCACGGTGGTTATCGACACATGCGTGGTGGTGACGCCAATCATGAAGGAGCTGGCGACCGGAGTTTTGATGACCAATTCCGGCAAATTCGCCCAGTATGCGCCGGGCAACACCGGCTATGGCGTGGTGTTCGGCTCGATGGCGGAGTGCGTCGAAAGTGCTGTCAGCGGGAGGCCGGTTCATGTCTGAGGCGCATGGCATGCTGCACATTGATGAAAGCAAGACTGCCGGCGCCATCGTGCGGCTGCAAGGCGGCGAGAACCCTGAGGGAATTGCACTAGAAGTGCTGATCCCAGGCCCCGCCGCCAGCGCCAAGCCGCTGGTCCTGACCGCCCCGATCAGCTTTTGGGGCGGCGTGGACCCGAAAACGTCAGTTATCGCTGACGTAAGACACCCGCAACACGACACTGCCATCGCTGGAACCATATTGACGCTGCCCGGAACAATTGGGTCGTCCTCGGCGTCGGCGGTGCTGTTGGAGTTGATCCACCGGGGCATAGCTCCTGCTGCGATCATTCTGCATGAGCCCGATGCGATATTGTTGCTGGGTGTGTTGGTGGCACGGGAGATGGGTTGGGGCGGGCCGGGGGCGTTTAGGGTAATGAAGAACTGGATTAAACGCCCCTGACAAAGCGCAAGTACGGAGCCGCATTTTGCACCGGTCGTGTGCAGAGTTGGTGCAAAATTCACTGCA
>JANMQE010000739.1:0-2593 GCA_031370195.1 Phyllobacteriaceae bacterium | reverse complement strand
TTGTAGTGGAAGGCGGCTTTGCCGACATCCCTGTCAGGATTGGCATCGTCGATCCAGACCCGCCCGAGATAGAAGTCCGCGAGGATTTCGCCATCGAGTTCCTGCATTTCCAATGTGGCTTCGGCTTTCACAAGGTCTTTTGCGACGGCCTTGCCAGTGATGTATTGGTGGGCCACCATCAGATAGAGGCGTTTGTCATCGTATCGGGACGCGGCTGATTTGGCGATCTGCATCGCCAACGGACCCGCCAACGCCGTGTCATTTCTGGCGAAGAGAACATTTGCAGTGGCCGCGATTTGGTTGGGGCTGTGACTCGCGATGAAACTGTTTATGATTTCATCTATGCCGGTATTGCCGGCCAATTTGGCCGCATTGAGCAGATCGTCAGCGATTGTCGTCAACGGTTTTGATTTGGACGTCAGGCCGAGTGCGATTTCAACAGATCGGAGTTTGGGGTTGTCGTGGAACATCGAAGCCATCGCTGCGCCGAGAACTGCCAGCGTGACTGATGCAGCGATGGCAATGTGCGTTGCTTTTGGTGTTTGGGGCATTTCTTCAGACGTAACGCCAGGCACGTATCAACTCCAGTTTCGGACTGTCACATACGTTTCCACGCGGATGCTGTAAGGCAGAGAACGTAAACAGTTTTGGTTTGCAAAGCCTACTATGCCGTTTATGGAAAGTCGCGTGTTCTGAATGTCGGCGAAGCAAAAGTTTACGCGATCTTGATGGGTTTGGTCTGAAGCATGAAAACTACAATCATTGGCACCGGTTATGTCGGCTTGGTAACGGCGGCTTGTCTTGCTGAGCAGGGCAATTTTGTAATGTGCCTCGATGTGAACGCCAACAAGATTCAGTCGCTGAATTCCGGCCATGTGCCGATTTATGAACAGGGTTTGCGAGAGCTGTTTGACCGCAACACGGCTGCCGGGCGGCTGATGTTTACGGATGATATCGAGCGCAGCGTTCATCATGCTGAGGTCCAGTTTATCGCTGTCGGCACGCCTTCAGGTGAAGATGGCGGGGCCGACCTTCGGCATGTACTGGCTGCGGCTTGCAACATTGGCCGTTTCATGACCGGCGGCAAGACGATCATCAACAAATCGACTGTGCCGGTCGGGACCGGCGACAAGGTGGCAGCTGCCGTCACTGCGCAACTGGAACAGCGCGGTCAGACAGATCTGGCGTTTAACGTTGTTTCGAACCCAGAATTTCTGAAGGAGGGCGCGGCGGTTGCGGATTTCATGCGACCTGACCGCATCATCATTGGTGTGAACGGAACTGATGCTGCGGCAGATCGTGCTCGCTCAACGATGCGGACGCTTTATGCTCCCTTCAACCGCAACCACGACCGCTTGATCTTCATGGACCGCCGTTCCGCCGAATTCACCAAATATGCGGCCAATGCGATGCTTGCCACCCGCATCAGCTTCATGAACGAGCTGGCCAACCTTGCTGACCGTGTCGGCGTCGACATCGAAATGGTGCGCCAAGGCATCGGTTCGGACACGCGGATCGGCTACAGTTTTCTTTATGCGGGCACCGGCTATGGCGGTTCGTGTTTTCCCAAGGATGTGCATGCCCTGCAGCGGACGGCATTGGAAAACGGGTTGGAGCTGAGCATTCTGAAATCCGTCGATGTCGTGAACGGCCGGCAAAAGCGCGTTCTTTTCGAGAAGATCAAGGGCCGTTTTGGCGGGAACCTTGCCGGAATGCGGTTTGCCATATGGGGGCTGGCGTTCAAGCCGGAAACTGACGACATGCGCGAAGCGCCGAGCCGGGAGATTATCCGGCTGTTGATTGAAGCCGGGGCGTCAATCAGTGCGTATGATCCTGTTGCTGCTGATGAAGCGAAGCGGCTGGTGAGGGCTGATCTGTCTGATATCGAGGGTGGATATGAGCGCATCCGGTTTTGCGGCACACCTCACGAGGCGGTGGTTGGTGCTGATGCGCTCGTCATCGTCACCGAATGGAAGGCGTTTCGCGGCCCGGATTTTGGTGCACTCAAGCAGGCGCTTGTGCATCCGGTAATTTTTGATGGCCGGAACCTCTACGATCCATCCTACCTGGCACAGCAAGGATTTGAGTATTTCGCGATTGGTCGCGGGACCGGGAAACCTGAGCGCAATTCTGAATGAGAATACTTGCCAATGTGCCTTACTGCTGACATTGGGTGTTTGACGTTACCCAGCACCGGAATTGTGCCCATCATGATCATCGCGGCCACTCAAATGCCACCATTGCAGGGTCCTGCATGCCATCAAAGTGAGGGACGAGAACGCAATGCGTAAAGTTTTGGTGACAGGGTCCGCAGGCTTTATCGGCTACCATCTGTCCCGTTTGCTTCTGGCCGAGGGGTTCAGTGTTCATGGCTATGACGGGATCACTGATTATTATGATGTGCGGATCAAACACCGCCGGCATGCGATGTTGCGGCAGTTTGAGCATTTCAGCGCCACCGAGGCGATGCTGGAAGACATGGCGACGCTGAGCGCCGCCGTGACCGCATTTCAGCCCGACGTGATCGTTCATCTGGCGGCGCAGGCGGGGGTTCGCTACAGCATTGAAAATCCGCGCGCCTATGTCGACTCGA
>JANMQE010000682.1:0-2606 GCA_031370195.1 Phyllobacteriaceae bacterium | reverse complement strand
GGGGCTGAGTTTCGTCCATTCCTCACCCGCCTTGTCGCCGTAGATCGACTTCATCCACAGTACGAGCCCAAGCCCAGGCGTCGAGGTGCGCGGGTCTTCGATGACGATCTTCTGGTCAGCACTGTCCGCGATCAGCTCTGCCATGCTTTTTGGCGGGGTTTTCACCTTTTCGCTGTCGTAGACCACGGCGAAATGCGCGAAGTCGTACGGCACGAAAATATCGTCCGTGAAACCACCCGGCACGCTCAAGCCCGAAAGGTTCATGCCGTGTGGCGAAAAAAGGCCCGTGGCCTTGGCGTCTTCGGTGAGGTTTGTGTCAAGGCCGAGCACGATGTCGGCCTTGATGTCTTTGCCCTCAAGCTTGAGCCGGTTCAGGAGCGCCACGCCGTCGGTGACAGCGACGAAATCGAGTGTGCAGGCGCAGTCCTTCTCGAACGCGGCCTTCACCTTGGGGCCCGGGCCCCATTCGGCGGTGAAGCTTTCATAGGTGTAGACTGTCAGCGTTTCGGCGCTCGCAATAGAGGCGAAGACCGAAAAGAGCATTGTGATGGGTGATAAAAGTTTTGATCGCCAAAGTTTTGATCGCATGGGCACCTCCTGTTGTTCCGGGTGAAGGGGACATGTGCCGGGGATCGCCACTTGCCTCTGCGTGTCTGGCCAAGAACTCGCCGCAACGGCCAACTGATGCGGTTTTCTGCGCTTCCGGTGCTCACGAACAAGAGTTCGCTCCGCTCCGGTGCTCGAAAATCGCACCATTTGACTCGTTGCAACGAGTTTTTGACCAGACACTAATCCCTCCGCCGGTATGAGCCGGATCAGGTTCAGCGGGTTGGCCGAAGTTGGCCTCTCAGCGATGACGGCTTTTCAACCGCATGGCACCCCGTTAGAGCAAGAGGAGAATTAGTGCCCGATGGCGCAGAAAGCAAGCGGAAGACTTTCATGAACACATGCGTGATCCTGCTCGGCGGCGACATCGTTGCAACGCCGCGCCTGATGGAACAGTGCAGGGATGCGCTGGTGCTGGCGGCGGACTCCGGTGTGCGCCATGCGCCTGTGCTTGGTCTGACCGTTGACTGCTGGCTTGGTGATTTTGATTCCACCACACCCGCCCTTGACCGCACGTTCAAGGATTTGCCGCGCAAGACTTTTCCGCGTGAAAAGGACAAGACCGATGGTGAGCTGGCGATTGAAGAGGCGATCAGCCGGGGCTGCGACAGTTTCATCATGGTCGGTGCGTTCGGAGGTGCGCGCACTGATCATGCGCTGTTGCACGGGTTTCAGGCGGTGGAGCTCAGGAAACGCGGATTTCAGGTCCTGTTGACCAGCGGCGCGGAAGAGGGTGTGCCGATTTTGCCGGGCAAACACCTGTTTGATTTGGAAACTGGCACGCTGTTCAGTCTAGTCGGGTTTGGAGCACTTGAAGGCGTTACCATCACCGGAGCAAAATGGCCGCTGGACAATCGCCATGTGCCTGCCGGCTCGTCCCTGACCCTGTCAAACGTCGCCACTGGTCCGGTGACGGTGTCGATTGCCAAGGGCGAAGGCCTGTTCATCTCAAGTTCATCGCGCGATCAGTAAGCAACACCGAACGCCGGAACTTTTTTTGGACAACCACGTTTGACATGATAAGAATTCGTTTCGGGGCACGAAAACCAAGGAGAGACCCAATGAAGAAAATTTCGGCCATTGTTTTGGCACTGTCACTGTCTGCAGCAATTGTCGGCTGCACGACCACTGAAAAAGGCGCTGTGATCGGCGCCGGCAGTGGCGCTCTTATCGGCCAGGCACTTGGCGGCAACACCGAATCCACGCTGATCGGCGCGGCAGTCGGCGGCATTGCAGGCGCGCTCATCGGTGAATCGCTGAAGCGTCCTGGTTACTGCCTCTACAAGAAGCGGAACGGCCAGACTTACGAGGCTCCGTGCCCGTGATCTGAACGCCAGCAAACAGAAGGCTTGACGCCATCTGTCTGAACAGCCATCAGGACGCTCCTCAACCGGGCACGAGATAATCTTGGCCCACTGACGAGCGTCCTTTTTCATTATGGCCCCGCCACTTCTTAAACTTGACCGGATTTTCCTGACCTTCGGCGGCAAGCCGCTGCTGGATGGCGCAGATCTTGTCGTCTCGCCGGAGGACCGCATTGCGCTTGTCGGGCGCAATGGATCAGGCAAATCGACGCTGCTCAAGATTGCCGCCGGACTGGTCGAGGCGATGGACGGCGACATTTACAAGCACCCGTCCGCCACCATCCGCTATCTGCCGCAGGCACCCGATTTCGGCCAAGCCAAAACCGTGCGCGAATATGCGCTGGCAGGGCTTGGCCCGTCAGATGATCCGCACCGCGTCACCTATCTGCTTGAGCATCTGGAACTGACGGGAGACGAGGAACCTTCAACGCTCTCCGGCGGCGAAGCGCGCCGCGCCGCGCTAGTGCGCGCCATGGCGCCGGAGCCGGACATTCTGCTGCTGGACGAGCCCACCAACCATCTGGACCTGACCACGATCGAGTGGCTCGAAGGCGAGCTTGCCGGATCACGCTCGGCGCTGATCCTGATTTCGCATGACCGGCGGTTTCTTGAAAAAGTCACGCGCAACACCGTCTG
>JANMQE010000675.1:0-6325 GCA_031370195.1 Phyllobacteriaceae bacterium | reverse complement strand
CGGTCGGCCAGCGAGCGGATTTCGTCGAGCTCGACGGACACCAGCAGGATCGCCTTGCCTTGGTCGCGCATGGCGATCAGCTGCTTGTGGATGAATTCGATGGCACCGATGTCAACGCCGCGCGTTGGCTGGCCGACGAGCAGCACTTTCGGGTCTCGCGTCATCTCGCGCGCGAGAACAATCTTTTGCTGGTTGCCGCCGGAGAAGTTTGCGGTCTTCAAGCGGCAATTGTCCGGGCGGATGTCGAACTGCTTGATCTTGTCGGCGGCGTCGTCACGCACCTTGTCCGGGTCGAGGTCAAAGCCTTCGCCATATTGGGTCGAGCGGTGGTAGCCAAGGATTGCGTTTTCATTCTCCTCGAATGGCAGCACCAGACCCATGTGATGGCGATCTTCCGGCACATGCGCCAGCCCGCGCGCGCGCATCTTTGCAGGATCCGCTTCATGCACAGGGTCAATCGTCTCACCGGACAAAATGATCTTGCCCGCCACTGCCTTCTGGATGCCCGCCAGTGCAGCCAGCAGTTCGGACTGCCCGTTGCCGGATACGCCTGCAATGCCGACAATCTCGCCGTCGCGGACGTTGAACGAGACATTGTCGACGCGGGCGACGCCCCATTCGTCCTTGACCGTCATCCCCTCAACCCGCAGCCGCACCTCGCCGGGCTTGGCCGGACCCTTGTCCACTTCCAGCAGCACCCGTCTGCCAACCATCAACTCCGCCAGTTCCTCCGGATCGGTGTTGGCAGTCTTGAGCGTAGCCACCATCTCGCCGCGCCGCATCACCGAGACATTGTCCGTGACCGCCATGATCTCGCGCAGCTTGTGGGTGATGAGCAGAATGGTTTTGCCCTGATTCTTCAACTGGCGCAGAATGCGGAACAGATGGTCTGCCTCGGCGGGCGTCAAGACGCCTGTCGGCTCGTCCAGAATAAGCGTCTCCGCCCCGCGCGTCAGGGCTTTGAGGATTTCCACGCGCTGCTGCAATCCGACCGGCAGATCCTCGATCAGCATGTCCGGATCGACTTCGAGCTCATAATCGTCGGCAAGTTTCTTCAGCGCCGCGCGCGCCTTGTCCTCGCCGCCCTGCAGCAAGGCGCCGCCTTCCGCGCCCAGCACGATGTTTTCGAGCACCGTGAAATTTTCGACCAGCATGAAATGCTGGTGCACCATGCCGATGCCGGTGTTGATCGCATCCTGGCTGGAGCGGATGGTGACTGGTTTGCCGTTGACATGGATTTCGCCGGTGTCCGCGCTGTAGAAGCCATAAAGGATCGACATCAGCGTCGATTTTCCTGCGCCGTTCTCGCCTATGATGCCGTGAATGGTGCCTTTGGGCACGAGCATGTTGATGTTTTTGTTGGCGTGCACAGCGCCAAAGCGCTTGTCGATGCCGATCAGCTCAATGGCGGGCGCTGCCGCTGTGTTCATCTGCCTGCCTCCGCCCGGCGGTTATTGCCGCCAAGTCGTTTGTTCCCCGAGATCACGCTGTCTGCAAATTGCAGTCCGGTCAATTTGTTTTTGACCGGACAGTCAAAACTTGCAGCCCGAATTCACGCTAGCATGGCGGAACGGTGGCGCAACTGTATTTCCTGTGCCAGTGAGAAGACTCCCCGGCAAATGCTCAGGAATTCAGGCATGTCCATTCTTCCCGATCCGCACATCGTGTCGCTGCAAATCGCGGTTGCCCATCAGGGCAAGACGATTGACGAGCTTTCGGCGGCGGTCACTGAGCAATGGACGCTGATTGACCGGTTGCAAAAGAAACTCGATGCGCTGACATCGCGGTTTCTGGAATTGGAAGAAACCGCTGCGCCCGGCATTGAAGCAACCAAGCCGCCGCATTGGTGAGAAAGTGCGCGTATTGCCAAACCATTTCCAAACATGGTTAATCCATTGTTAGTGGGGCATGCGTATTTCTATCTGCAGAAAACATGTTTTGGGGACCTCCATGCAATTTCACGCTCTTTTCTCCGCGCTGTCACTTGCGGCGCTTGCCGCAACGGCGGGCTGCACAGCCACCGGCCCGTTTGCGCCGCGCGCCAGCTACACGGCCATCTCGGATGGCGGATACCGGCTTCCGTCGATCCCGCAGGGCAAGATCGCCGACAATTTCATGCGCCAGACCGTCAGCTATTCTTCAAAGGAAAAGCCCGGCACGGTGATCGTCGATACCGGCGAGCGTCACCTCTATTACATTCTCGGTGACGGCAAAGCGGTGCGCTACGGCATTGGCGTCGGCAAGGAAGGCTTTGAGTGGAGCGGCACGGCGCGTGTCGGCCTCAAGCGTGAGTGGCCGACATGGACGCCGCCGAGGGAAATGATCGGCCGCAAACCTGAGCTGGCCAAGTTTGCCGGCGGCATGGAACCGGGTATCACCAACCCGCTCGGCGCGCGCGCAATGTATCTCTTCAACAAGCGCGGCGACACCGGCTTCCGCCTGCACGGCACGCCGGAATGGTGGTCCATCGGCAAAGCCATGTCGTCGGGATGCATCCGGCTGATGAACCAGGACGTTATCGATCTTTATAACCGCGTCGAAACCGGCGCGAAGGTTATTGTCCGATAGCATTTTGCATGGTGCAATGACGAAGGCCGGGTGCGATCCCGGCTTTTTGCATTCAACAGACAAATTCAGTTCAGCCAGACCGGTACGATATCATTGTCACTCGCGCCTGCCATCACGGCAGCGCGCTGGTCGGACAGGATGATCGGCTGGCCGTTGGCAGCAAACAGCGCCCACACGTCAAGGCCGGGTGCAATCTGGTTGAGAGCCGGGAAGCGGCGGGTCAGGTCTTCCGACTTCATCTTGCGGACATAGCCGACTTCACCTGCACCAAGGCTGGCAAAATCCGTGTCGGACAGTGTGATCTTGTTCGTGTTCAAAGCATTCACTCCTTTGCCGCTCATTCAGACACAGCAATGTTAATACGCCGAACCAGCCGCTCTGGTTCGGGGCGGTCAAGATCGACCGAAAGCAGGCCGTTTTTCAGCTCGGCACCGGCAACGCGCATCCCGTCAGCCAGCACAAAGCAGCGCTGGAACTGGCGTGCGGCAATGCCACGGTGCAAATACTCGCGCTCGCTGTCGTCGCCCTGACGTCCGCGAATGACCAGCTGGTTGTCTTCCAGGGTCACTTCGAGGTCAGCTTCCGCAAAACCGGCCACCGCCAAAGTAATGCGCAGGCGCTCGCCACCATTTTCCGGCGCGAGGCGTTCGATATTGTAGGGCGGATAGCCATCTCCGGTCTTGGCGACACGCTCAAGCGTGCGTTCAACGGCATCAAAGCCGAGAAGGAGCGGATTGGAAAAAGCAGTTACGCGTGTCATCACCAAAGTCCTGTTACCAAGCGACTCTTGTTTCATAGCAGCAGTTGCGAACAAACCCGAAAACGGCATTTGCCCGGCTGATGAAGATATGGTCTTTAATCCTGCCGTCTTCAAGCGGCACGGCGGCAAAGAAAAAGGATGTAGAATGGCTCGCAAGATCATTATCGATACCGACCCGGGTCAGGACGACGCAGTCGCCATCCTCCTCGCGCTCGCCAGTCCGGAGTTGGATGTCGTCGGCATCACCGCAGTCGCCGGCAATGTGCCGCTGCACTTCACCGAAAAAAATGCCTTAAAAGTCTGCGAACTGGCCGGCCGGTCGGACATGAACGTCTATGCCGGCGCCGTGCGTCCGCTCGTCCGCCCGCTGGTGACCGCCGAGCATGTGCATGGCAAGACAGGGCTCGATGGTCCTGACCTTGCAGAGCCCAAGATGCAATTGCAGCCGCAGCACGGCGTTGATTTCATCGTCGAAACGATACTTGCCAATCCTGATGGCGCGATCACGCTCTGCCCGCTCGGTCCGTTGACCAACATTGCGCTGGCGTTGATCCGCGCGCCGGAAATTGCGCCAAAAGTCCGCGAGATCGTGTTGATGGGCGGCGGGTTTTTTGAGGGCGGCAACATCACACCCGCCGCAGAGTTCAACATTTATGTCGATCCGCATGCCGCCGAGATCGTCTTCAAGTCTGGCATTCCGATCATCATGATGCCGCTTGATGTCACGCATAAAGCCTTGACCAGCAGCATCCGCGTCGAGCGTTTTCGCGCCATGAAAACGCCGGTCGGCGATGCGACAGCACAATTGCTCGATTTCTTCGAGCGTTTCGACGAGCAGAAATACGGCACCGATGGCGGCCCACTGCATGATCCGTGCGTGATTGCCTATCTGCTGAAGCCTGAGCTCTTCAAAGGTCGGCATTGCAATGTGGCGATTGAAACCACATCCGAACTGACCATGGGCATGACGGTCGTCGACTGGTGGCACGTCACGGGCCGCGAGCCCAATGCGACCGTCATGCGTGACATTGACGACGACGGGTTTTTTGAATTGCTGATCGAGCGGATTGGAAAGCTGTAGTTCCAAGTCAGATGACGCCCTGACCCGCTCACTCGCCCTCGCCGAACTTGTCGGCAATCATGACCGCCAGCGCTTCCAACACGGCTTGGGCCTCAGCGCCCGACGCCGTGACAGTTATGCAGCAGCCAGGGGAGGCTGCAAGCATCATCAGTCCCATGATGGAATCACCGCCGACCTTCATGCCGTCTTTTTCGACTTTGACGTCGGCATCGAAACTGGAAACGGTGGTTACAAATTTGGCGGAGGCGCGGGCGTGGAGGCCGCGTTTGTTGATGATTTCAAACTCGCGAACCAGCATCGCTTGCGTGCTCATGTGAGGTCCTGTTATTTGCCGGACAGAAGCTGGCTGGCGACATTGATATATTTGCGGCCCGCATCCTGCCCCTCTTTCAAGGCGGAAGGCATGTCTCCGGACAACCGCACCTTCGACAGTTTGATCAACATCGGCAAATTGACGCCGGCAATCACCTCGACTTTGCCAGGTTTCATGGCCGAGATGGCAAGATTGGAAGGCGTGCCTCCAAACATGTCCGTCAAAAGGATAACGCCAGCGCCAGCATCCGCTTTGGCAACGGCGGATAGAATATCTTCGCGGCGGTTTTCCATATTGTCATCGGGGCCGATGCAGACGGTCTCAAAATGCTCTTGCCGGCCGACAACATGTTCGACCGCATTGCGGAACTCTTCCGCCAGCCGTCCGTGCGTCACCAGCACGAGTCCGATCATCGAAAACTCACTCCCGTCGTGCCCCGATTTCCGGGTGCTTTGTTCGTTCGAGGGCCAAGCAACCCCGCGCACGTGCCGCCCGTCTTGCGGCAAGGCGGCTATCTTGTTCAGAGACGCGGCCAAGGCAAGCAATTTTTCGCACTGCACACAAATTCACCAGTCATTTTATCAGCCTTCCGCATCCGCCATAGTGTCCAAGATGCGCCAGAACGGCCCGCACGGCGTTTTGCCCCTGCGGAAGACAAAGCAACGGCAAAAATATGCCTGGCACCACTTCCTGAGGCACCTCCAAAGGCATCCGCAACATTTGTGCGGGCTCAACAAGCCTCACCGCAAGATGCAGCGCCGCTTCCGGACAATGCGCGATGGCATGGATGCCTGACCCGTGCACTTCGATGAGGCCCGCCAACTGCGGCGCGGGACAGGCAATCACCACACCGTCCTGCACTGCGAGCGCGATCCTGTCGTCTCCGATCAGCACGGCGGGAACGCCGCGCAGTTGGCACTGGTCAATCAGATCAAGCGCCAGAGCGGATTTGCCCGCACCCGACGCTCCGAGGATCAAGATGCCGGTTTTCCCGACCTGCACCGCGCTGGCGTGAATGGTCTCAGGCGTCATGATTTGCGGGTCACCGGCAGTTCGACAATGAAGCGCGCACCGAGAATATCACCGGATTTCTGGTCCATCATGTTTTCGGCATGGATGGTGCCGCCATGCGCCTCGATGATCTGGCGCGAGATTGACAGGCCGAGGCCTGAATTCTGGCCGAACGCTTCGGCAGACGGACGATCTGTGTAGAAGCGCTCGAATATCCGGTCGACCTTCTCCGCCCGGATGCCCGGTCCATTGTCTTCCACAACGATGCGCACTGTATCGCCCGTCTGGTCGAGCTTGATCTCCACCTTGCCGCCGGTTTCCGGCACAAAGGAGCGAGCGTTTTCGATCAGGTTGGTGATGACTTGGCCAAGTCGCAAATCATGGCCGGTAACGAAATAGCCCTTTGTTCCCGACGCAGGCTTTGCCGCGTTGAGCGTGATGTCGATGCCCTTGTTGCGGCGGACTTCCTTGGCAGCGCCGATGATGTTTTCCAAAAGCTTGCCGACATCAAGCCGTTTGGCGTCGTCCCGCGCCAGTTCGGCATCCAGCCGTGAGGCATCGGATATATCGGTGATCAGCCGGTCTAGGCGGC
>JANMQE010000075.1:0-2718 GCA_031370195.1 Phyllobacteriaceae bacterium | reverse complement strand
CACGAACGACGACCCGTTGGCGTCGTTCCACAGCACGGTCCGGCGAATGCCCAAGCCGTTCACATAAAGCGAGTCGTCCTGGGTGCGGATGAAGCAGTCCTCGACCAGCGTATTCCCGAATGGATTGATCCCGTCGCCATTCGCCCGCCAGGTGAAGATTTTGGTCCAGTGTACCTCGTTGGGATGACCCGCTTTGTAGGGACTCACCAGCATAAGCGAGTGGAAAGCCGAGTCAGCGATGGTGATGCCTTCCACACGGGTGTCGGTGGTGCCGATCACCTCAATCGGGCGATAACGCGCGTATTCCTTTTCCGAAATTGCGGGTTCAACGTACTTCGGATGCTTCAGTCGAGATCCCGACAGAGTGCCAAGGCCAAAGATGCGAATGTGATGGCCTTCGCCCCATTTTCGATTGGAAAGTGTGCCGTAAACTATCGCGTCTCCAGGGATGTAATATTGGCGGTTCGCGCGAAGCGGAAAGGCCAGCCCAACATCGTGAACGCCTGGCAGAAAATAGAGCGTGGTCCAAGGTCCGTCGGATGGCGGAGTCTCACCGGGATTCACGGTCAACACGCCGGGATCATGAGGCTTGGGTTTGTCGAGCAAAGGCGGGTTGGCAAAGAGAGAAATCGTGTGAATCGGCGGTCCTTTGTAGCCCTTGCCCGTATCTTGTGCATCCATCTGGCCATCAATATCAACGGCTACAAGACAGGGTTTGTCGAGTCGGACAAGAACCACGCCGCCCTCGACAGAGCAGGCGGACGCTTTGCGTTGCGGATGCACCGATGCAACACGAATCGGCAGGCCGTCGACGCGAGCTATTTCAATCTCAACCGCACCAGCGGTTTCAAAGTTCACGTAGGTGTGCGTCCAGCCCGCTAAATGCTCGAAGTAATTGTCCGTCTTCTTCTCGCTGGTCTTGCAGACGGTCTCGCATGCGAAAGCGTTCTTCCACTCGCTGCCAGCGATGGCAGAGCGCACCCGCACTTTGTAATGCTCCGAGGCTGCCAGCCCCGGTACTGGCGGATACACAACCAGCTCGTTCGCGGACAATGCGACGGATTGCAAAGCCAATGGCAGGATAGTGAAAAGTGTGAGGATTGGTTTCATGGTGTTAAATGGTTTGTCGGTGTCGGTGTCGGTCGAGAGGGTGCCACTGCCCGACTGAGTTTACTTTTTGAATCCTGCCACTGTGGTGGATCGCTTGATCTCGGCTTCTAGAACGGTGCCGGGCTTCCAATCACGAGCGATCTGAACGTCGGCAGCTACGTTTTTCGTTTGCTTTGGGATATCTTTGGCACTGGCCGGATCAACCGTCGCGTCCCGGAGTTCGGTCAATGCGGCGAGCGCGTTGGTGGCGTTGGTGTGCAGCGTGTCGGCGATGAGGTTGTAGCGGTGGCGGGCCATGTCGTCGAAGGTCTCACGCCAGAAATCCCGGCTCCACATTTCCGCCACGTTGAGCCGCTCGGAGTCCGGCCATTCGCCCTTGTTGTAGGTCGGCGTGCGCACATCGAGCGGGAGATTGAATTTGATGCCGCGCTGAGCGATGTGCGGCGTATGGTCGGAGTCCTTCAGCGTGTCGAATGCGCCCGTGCGAATCGCCTCTGCAACGTCGAGCCCGCCATACATCGCGCCGGTGGCGTCCGCCCCGCGCACCGTAATCACACGGCGGTCACCTTCCTTTTTGACACGGATACGGTAGCTCTCCGCGGCGGCGCTGTTGTCCTTCTCGACCGTTATCGCAATGCGAGTCGCATTCGCGTCATCGCCCAAAGCCATCCCTATTGCTGCTGCTTCACGACGAATCTCCTCAGCGGCAAAGTTCCCCGGTCCGCCCGTTGCCGGATCGTTTGCTAGCTCGAGGCTCGCTGCCATCACGGGAGCAGCAGATACGAGAACAAGGAATGCACGTCGTCTGATCATATTGGTTAAGTCTAAAAAGTTAGTAAGGTTAGCAGCGCCTGGAGACCGTCCCTTAGTGGAATTCGCCAGAATTCCTGTAGCACTGGGCATTCTGGCGAATTCCGCTAGCGTGCATTTGTCTTCGTCCGCCACTCTGGTAAATCTCATTCTGCCACTTAGCTCATTGACGCTCGCTTGAGTTCCGTTTTCGCTTGCTTCTCGAAGTAGCGGACAATTGCCCCATGATCGGAATCGCCGAAGTCGTCGATCTTCAACGCCTGCATGATTTCCATCACGGACGCCGTCAACGGGAGCGGCGCGCCGACTTCATGCGAAGTATCCAGCGCGTTGGCGAGATCCTTGATGTGCAGGTTGATCCGAAAGCCTGGGTTGAACTTCCGATCGAGCATCAGCGGAGCCTTCGCATCCATCACGGTACTGCCGGCCAAGCCACCTCGGATAGCTTGATACACCAGTTCCGGTTCGACTCCAGCTTTGGCTGCAAGCACCATCGCTTCGGACACGGCTGCGATGTTCAGCGCCACGACGACCTGATTGGCCAGCTTCGTAACATTCCCCGCACCGATATCGCCGACTCTTACTACCGACGCGGCCATTGCCTTGAATACTGGCACACATCGATCGAACACTTCTTGCTTACCGCCAACCATGACGGAGAGCGTTCCTTCGATCGCTTTGGGCTGTCCACCGCTGACAGGAGCATCGAGCATCTCGATCCCTTTCGCCGCTATCGCTGCAGCGATCTCTTTGCTTGCCAACGGCGCGATCGAACTCATATCTGCGACGATGCAACCG
>JANMQE010000643.1:0-3538 GCA_031370195.1 Phyllobacteriaceae bacterium | reverse complement strand
GACACCATGATTGTGCACATGCAACATGATCTGTGTGGCAGCATCACGGTCTTTCTGGAAAAACCGCTCCAGCACGTGGATGACAAACTCCATCGGCGTGTAGTCGTCATTCAGAAGCAACACCCTGTAAAGACTTGGCTTCTTCACCTTGGGTTTGGTGCGCGTCAAGACTGCCGTGCCGCGTCCCGCGCCGCGGCCGTCCACATCATCGTCCTGCATGTGTATGCGTTTCATGTCTGCCTTAGCGCGGTGTGACCATGGCGAATGCCGGGTCTCCAATACCTAGTGACTCACAACGATATTTTAAGGCCTCCTGCGCCGGAAACAAGGTTTTGCCGCAGGAATGGTTTGCGCCAGCCAAACAATCTTTCGTCAGCCTCTTCAAGTGCGCCAAAAAGATACGCTTTTCTCCATCCAGCTAAGAGTTTGGTAACGACGTTTGCCTACAGTTTTAGCTGTTGTGCAGTTGCGCAAAACGTCCCTGAGTACCCAGTAGCCAAGAGAGTTGCCGTGCGTCATTTTGTAAACCGCGTTTCGTCAATGGCTCGCGCCATCTCCAAAGCTGTGATGGCCGCAACCCTTGCCGCCAGTTTCCTGATGACTTCCAATGCGCAGGCCGCCAGCAAGCACGCCGCCATCGTGGTCGATGCAAATACTGGCAAGATTCTTTATTCCGCCGATGCTGATGCGCCGCGTCACCCTGCTTCGCTCACAAAGATGATGACACTTTACATGCTGTTTGAGGCCATGGAGGCCGGGCGCATCAGCCGCGCCTCGCCCGTTCCGATCTCCAAACACGCCGCCTCGATGGCGCCGACAAAGCTTGGCGCGAAGGCCGGCAGCTCGATCACCGTCGAGACCGCGATCCTGTCGCTGGTCACCAAGTCCGCAAACGACGCCGCCGCCGCTTCTGCCGAACTGATCGGCGGCACGGAAGGCCGCTTTGCCCAGATGATGACCGCCAAGGCGCGCGCCATGGGCATGAAGAACACACGTTTCTACAATGCGTCAGGCCTGCCGGATCCGCGCCAGATCACCACCGCACGGGATATGGCCGTGCTCGGCATCGCGCTGCGCACCGACTTCCCGCAGTATTACAAATATTTCTCGGTGCGCTCCTTCACCTATGGCCGCTCGCGCCTTGCCAACCACAACAAACTGCTTGGCCGCGTGGCCGGCGTTGATGGCATCAAAACCGGCTACACTCGGATGTCCGGTTTCAATCTTGTGTCATCGGTGTCGCTGGACAACAAGAAGCTCGTCACCGTCGTGCTCGGTGGCCAGTCCGGGCGCAGCCGCGACGCGGAAGTGGCTTCTCTGATCAAGAAATACCTGCCCAGCGCTTCTGACCGCACTGCCAGTGGCGGCCTGTTTGCCAAGTTGACCGGCAAAAAGAAGGCTGCGGTTGAGCAGGAAACATTGGCGCTCGCCGATCCTGCGCCAGTTCCTGCCGCCAAAAAAGTCGTCGCCATGATCGAACCCGTGGTCGCCTCGATCGCGCCGACACCTGCCGAGCGCCCGATTGTGTCGGTCACTGAAGAAATCGAGGCCAATTCCGGCGCAATCGATCCAGTCACAACGGCTTCGGCACCGCAGGACATGCCAGCCCCCAGCGGCAACGGTGCCTGGATCATCCAGATCGCCGCTGCAGAATCAGAATCTGGTGCCATGAAAATCCTGAACAAGGCACAAGCCGTCGGCGGCAAGGCGTTGGCAAGCGCCAATCCGTTCACGCAGCAAGTTCAAAAGGGTTCTGCAACCCTGTTCCGTGCGCGTTTCGGCGGCTTTGACACCAAGGCACAAGCCTGGAACGCCTGCGAAGCGCTGAAGAAAAAGCAATACGGCTGCTTTGCCCTCAACAATTGATCCAACCTGTTTGTACCGAGTTTGAAGGTTATCACCATGCGCGCTGACAAGACCGACCAAAAAGCGTCGAACACGTCAAAAGAAGACATCAAAATCCCGGCGACCCTCAGCGCGCTGCGAACAGCGGCGATGCGCCTTGCTGACGCTCGCAAAAAGCCGAAACTCAAAACCCGGGATCTGGTTGGCTTGCTGCTCAGCCACGGTGCCCGCGCTTGGCGCAACTCGCTGCCGCCTGTGACAGTCAAACTCGTCGTCAAGTCGCCGGACGGCGTATCGGCAGTCCGCTTCGGCTACAAAGCCAAGCCAAAAACTTTCTCATTCAGCTGACGAATATATCCGGCAGCATGACGTGCTTCATCGGGTCCTGCAGCCAGGTCTTGCGCTGGTCAGCCTTTGCCCGGCTCTCCTCATCCACCGGCAAATTCAGCGCAGCAATGAGTTTGCGGATTTCCTGACGGGCTGAAAGATGTGACATTGTCGGCGGTGTGCCCAGCACATGCTCGTCAAATTCATCCAATGCTGTGAGCCCTATCGGGAAAAACTCGCGGAACACCACCCGCTCCGTCACCCCGTCAGCAACACGGTAGCCAAGTTCCGCGCCCAATCGCTGTATGACGGCGCTCAATCGCAGCTCATTGCGTGATTGCAGGCTGCCCAACCGGTTGCGCACCACCACCCAGTCGATAAAGCCGCCATCCGCCTGCCGGCGCTCGCGCCGCGCATTGCGAACCTCTTTGGCATAGTGCGAAATCTCGGTGACCTCGTTGGTGTCCGCATCAACCTTGGCCAATACGTCGAAATCAACAAACGAGTCATTGACCGGCGTCACCAGCGTGTCCGCCATCAAATGCACCAGCCGCTGCAAATACGTGTCCGAGCCAGGCGTGTCGATGACGACAAAATCATGGCTCTGTTCAACGGTGGTTAGCCGGTCAATCAATTCGCTGCGCTCGGCATCCTCATTGGCGACCGTAAACGCGCCTTGCGTGCGCGTCACAGCATGATGCGTCGGCATCTCCAGCACGACACCGGATTTCGCAGCCCATTTGCGCCGGTTTTCAATATAGCGGGTCAGCGACAGTTGGCGTGAGTCAAGATCAAGTGTCGCAACTTTGAAGCCAGCTTTCAGCAGCGCAACGGCGATGTGCACCGAAAGCGTTGACTTGCCCGAACCGCCTTTTTCGTTGCCGACAACGATCACATGCGCAAGTTTGCGCACCAATCCTGTTTCCTCACCATCCGGATTTTCAGCCATCTACGTCACCCATCCACCATGACTGTAACAGAAAGTCCGGTAAAAATCTATGATTATCAAGGGCTTCAGCGCCCATCGTCCTTTTTGGTAAAGATGGATGGTTACAAGCCGGCTTGTTCAGGTCAAAGCAGTCCGAGACTTGCAAGCTCCTCGCGCAATTCGCGCGGCATTTCCGCCATGCCTTTCAGCCCGCCTTGCAGGTCTGCGGGCGCTTCCTTTGGCGTCAGATAGCGCCAACCCTGAAACGGCCTGCGCGGTTGCCATTGCGTCGGGATAACCTCATGCGCCATCACAATCTGGCAGCGGCCGATGCCGTCATTGCCTTTGACAGGGCGCAGATCAATGATCTTCTGGCGGCATTGAACATTCCCCTTGATCACCCAGTAAAGCGACCCGCCATCAATCACGTCGTCCTTG
>JANMQE010000621.1:0-1839 GCA_031370195.1 Phyllobacteriaceae bacterium | reverse complement strand
AGCCGCACCGGTCTTGCCCATGCCGCAGGGGTGTCGACGACGGTTGTTGACGGGCTGCATGAACAAGGCGTGTTTGAAGTCACAACGCTTCCTGCCCAGCCCGTCGTGCCGTTGCCAGACCCTGATTATGGCGGAGAGGCGTTGTCGAATAACCAGAAATCCGCAGCGGATGAACTGGCAGCAACCGTTTCAGATGGCGGCTTCTCGGTCACGTTGATCGACGGAATCACCGGCTCGGGCAAAACAGAAGTTTATTTCGAGGCCATTGCCGAAGTGTTGAAGGCCGGCAAGCAGGTCTTGATCCTGCTCCCAGAAATTGCGCTGACGCATGCGTTTCTTGAGCGCTTCCAGGATCGGTTCGGCGCAAAGCCTGCCGAATGGCACTCGGATCTTGCGCCAAAAGCGCGCGAAAAGGTTTGGCGGCAGGCGGCGGAGGGGCGCATCCGGGTTGTCGCAGGTGCGCGCTCGGCGCTGTTTTTGCCGTTCAAGGAGCTTGGTTTGATTGTCGTCGATGAAGAGCATGATCCGGCCTTCAAGCAGGAGGATCGGGTGTTCTACAACGCCCGCGACATGGCCGTGGTGCGCGGGCATATTGGCGGCTTCCCTGTGGTGCTGTCGTCGGCCACGCCATCCATCGAGAGCCGCGTGAATGCGCTGCAAGGGCGCTACAAACGTGTGGTCCTGCCAAACCGCTTTGCCGATGCCAGCCTGCCGACGCTGAAATCCATCGACATGCGCCGCCACGCGCCCAAGCGCGGCGGGTTTTTATCACCGGTCCTGCTCACGGAAATGGGCAAAACACTGGCCAAAGGCGAGCAGTCGCTGCTGTTTCTCAACCGTCGCGGCTATGCGCCGCTGACGCTGTGCCGGGTGTGCGGTCACCGGTTCCAGTGTCCGGACTGTTCGAGCTGGCTGGTCGAGCACCGGTTCAAAGGCAAGCTTGTCTGCCACCATTGCGGCCATGACGAAAAGCGCCCGGACGCATGTCCGGAATGCGGCACACTGGATCATCTCGTTGCTTGCGGCCCCGGCATCGAGCGCATTGCCGAAGAGGCTGCCGGGCATTTTCCGCACGCGCGCATTCTCGTTCTGTCGTCTGACCTTCTCGGCGGCGTCAAGCGCCTGCGGCTGGAGCTTGAAGCCATTGCCAAGGGCGACGCCGATATTGTGATCGGCACGCAACTGGTGGCCAAGGGTCACAATTTCCCCAATATGACTCTGGTCGGCGTGGTCGATGCCGACTTGGGTCTGGCCAATGGCGACCCGCGCGCTGCCGAGCGGACATTCCAGCTTCTCTCACAGGTGACAGGCAGAGCGGGGCGGACCGGCAAGGCTTCCACTGGCCTCATCCAGACCTATCAACCTGATCATCCGGTGATGAAGGCGATTGTCTCCGGCGATGTCGAAGCGTTCTACGAGCGCGAGACGCGCGAACGCGAAAACGCCGGTCTGCCGCCATTCGGGCGTCTGGCGGGCATTATCGTCTCGGCGAACACGAGAGCGGACGCCGAAACCCATGCGCGCGGCTTGCGCCTCGCCGCGCCTTCAACCGATGGCATCGATGTGCTAGGCCCTGCCGAAGCGCCGCTTGCGCTAATCCGCGGCCGACACCGCTTCCGCCTCATCTTGCGCGGCAGCCGCAAGGCGGATCTGCAAGGCTTTATCCGCACCATGCTCAAAGCCGGACCCAAAGTGCGTGGCAATGTGATGGTGCAGGTGGATATCGACCCGCAGAGCTTTCTTTAGAGTTTCTGATGTCTTGCCATCGCAAGGCAAAATATCGCCTGCCGTAACCCATACAGATGATGTGGCCATACCAACCCCGCAGTAGATCAGACT
>JANMQE010000597.1:0-9496 GCA_031370195.1 Phyllobacteriaceae bacterium | reverse complement strand
CCTGAACGGCGGCAAGCGGCTGCGGCCGTTTCTGGTGCTCGAAAGCGCGGCGCTGTTTGATGGAAACCGCGAGGCGGCGCTGCGTGTTGCAGCGGCGCTTGAATGCATCCATTGCTATTCACTGATCCATGATGATCTGCCGGCGATGGACGACGACGACCTGCGCCGTGGCCAGCCGACCGTGCACCGCGCCTTTGACGAGGCACATGCGATTCTGGCCGGCGACAGTCTGCTGACGCTGGCCTTTGACATCATCACTGACCCGCTGACCGAGATTTCTTCGGCCGCGAAAGTCGAACTGGTGCGCATGCTCGCCCGCGCGTCGGGAGTGGGCGGTATGGCGGGCGGTCAGGCGCTGGACTTGCAGGCCGAAAGTGTGAAGCCGGACGAAGAGGGCATCATACGCCTGCAGGCGATGAAGACCGGGGCGCTAATCCGCTTTGCATGCGAGGCCGGTGCGCTGGTCGGCTACGCCTCGCAACAAGAGCGCGAGCGGCTGGCGGAATTCGGCTCGGCCATCGGGCTGGCATTCCAGATCGCCGATGATTTGCTCGACATGACAGCGGACACCAAACGCATGGGCAAGCGCACCGGCAAGGACGCGGCAAGAGGCAAGGCAACACTGCCGGGATTGCACGGCGAGGCTTGGGCGAGGAAGCAACTCACGGGGTTGGTGGCTCAGGCCGGGGATTTGCTGGAGCCATTCGGGGAGAAGGCGACGGTGCTGAACGAGGCCGCGCGGTTTGTGGCGGAGCGGCGAAGGTGAGCATCGTCAGCTTGTTTCGAGTTCTGTAAGGTGACAATTTACGCTTGACGAAATATGTTATTTGGAGTAGGTTGGATCATGAAAATTGAGACCGTCCGCAACAAGGCGCTGCGAGCGTTTCTTGAAACAGGCAAGACCAAGGGAATCGATGCAAGAGTTGCCGGACGAATTCGCAATATGGTTGCCCTTTTGATGGCTGCGAAGGATGTTGAGGAATTAAAGGCTCCACCGAATTTCGGCTTTCACTGGCTTGTCGGAGACCGCGCCGGAACCGCCGCCATGACACTTACTAAAAACTGGCGTTTAACATTCACCGTAAGTAAAATTGCTACAATCACCGATCTCGATCTGGAGGATTATCACTGATGGCGATCAAGATTTCTCCCTTCTTCTCCGTGCATCCCGGCATCTGGCTTCGGGAGGAAATGGTTGAGCCGAGCCATTTGAGCGTCACCGACCTTGCCAAGCATTTCAACGTGTCCCGGCAGGCTATGAGCATGCTTTTGAATGGCCGCGCCGGATTGACGGCCGAGATGGCGATCCGGTTTGAAAAGGCATTTGGTTTGCAGGCGGATACACTGTGCCGTATGCAAAGCGCCCACGATCTGGCGCTCGCGCGGGAACATCAGGACGACATAAAGGTCGGGCCGATCAGGATGGCGGCGTGAGGGGTTTAGACAAATGAAGGCAGCGCAAGCGTTGAACACGCACTTTTGAGCGTTGTGACTTCAGTTGGAATCACATTCAGCGGGCGCTTTTCTCGTCAATACCGGCGGAAAGCCCCTTGAACGTAATATAATGCGTCCTGCATCTCTTTCGGTTGTCTTGAAACAACGTCTTGGGTCTCAAAGCAAGGGTTTGGGTCTTGCCACAAAATCCCGTCGTTGCGTGTGGTTCCATCCAAAATCCCAACGCTCTAAAAATCTGCTGCAGCAATCGTGGTTTTGTTCTGAACCGGTCAAATCGAACAGGCAATAAAAAACCCGCAGGAGTGATCCAGCGGGCTTCTGCATTTCAATCTGTGATGATCACGCGACCTTCGCTGACTTTTCCGCGCGCTTGCGGTCATTCGGGTCGAGATGAATCTTGCGCAGACGGATGCATTTTGGCGTGACTTCCATCAACTCGTCGTCCTGAATCCAGGCCAGCGCGCGCTCAAGCGTCATTCTGATCGGCGGGGTCAGCTTGACAGCTTCGTCCTTGTTGACCGAGCGGATGTTGGTCAGCTTCTTGCCCTTGAGCACGTTGACTTCGAGATCATTGTCGCGCGTGTGGATGCCGATGATCATGCCCTGATAGACTTTTTCACCCGGCTCGATGATCATCGGGCCACGGTCTTCGAGGTTCCACATCGCGAACGCGACGGCTTCGCCCGAGTCGGTTGAGATCAAAACACCGTTGGAGCGGCCGGCGATATCGCCCTTGTAAGGCATGTAGGCGTGGAACAGGCGGTTCATCACTGCCGTGCCGCGCGTGTCGGTGAGGAGTTCGGACTGGTAACCGATGAGACCGCGCGTGGGCGCATAGAACACCAGGCGCTGGCGGTTTCCGCCGGACGGGCGCAGTTCGACCATTTCGGCTTTGCGCTCGTTCATCTTCTGCACGACGACGCCGGAATGCTCTTCATCGACGTCGATCACGACTTCTTCGACGGGCTCGAGCAATTCGCCGGTGGTGTCGTCCTTCCTGAACACAACGCGGGGACGCGAAACGGCGAGTTCAAAGCCTTCGCGGCGCATGGTTTCGATCAGGACTGCCAGCTGCAATTCGCCACGGCCCGAGACATAGAATGAATCCTTGTCTTCGGCTTCCTCGATCTTCAGCGCGACATTGCCTTCAGCTTCGCGCATCAGGCGGTCGCGGATGACGCGGCTGGTGACCTTGTCGCCTTCGGTGCCGGCGAGCGGCGAATCATTGACAAGAAAAGACATGGTGACGGTAGGCGGGTCAATTGGCTGCGCCTTCATTGGCTCGGTGACTTCCATGGCGCAGAACGTGTCTGCAACCGTGCCCTTGGAAAGCCCGGCGATGGCGACGATGTCGCCGGCAAAGCCTTCGTCGATCGCGGTGCGCTCGATGCCACGGAAGGCCAAGATCTTGGACACGCGGCCCTGTTCAATCAGCTTGCCGTCCTGGCCGATAACCTTGAACTGCTGCGTCGGCTTGATCGAGCCGGAGTGGATACGACCAGTGATGATGCGGCCGAGGAACGGGTTGGCTTCCAAAATGGTGCCAATCATGGTGAACGGGCCAGGCGCAACGGTCGGCTCCGGCACGTGTTTGAGCACCATCTCGAACAGCGCCTTCATGCCCTCGTCCTGACGCCCATCCGGCTCATTCGCCATCCAGCCATTGCGGCCAGAACCGTAGAGCAGCGGGAAATCAAGCTGGTCGTCATTGGCGTCAAGCGCTGCGAACAGGTCGAACACTTCGTTGACGACCTCGACGATGCGCGAGTCCGGCCGGTCCACCTTGTTGATTGCAACGATGGGTTTCAGGCCAAGCTTCAGCGCCTTGCCAACCACGAATTTGGTCTGCGGCATCGGGCCTTCGGCAGCATCAACGAGCACGATAACGCCGTCGACCATGGACAGAATGCGCTCAACCTCGCCGCCGAAATCGGCATGGCCAGGCGTGTCAACGATGTTGATGCGGGTATTGTCCCAGACCACGGACGTTGCCTTGGCCAAAATGGTGATGCCGCGCTCTTTTTCGAGGTCGTTGCTGTCCATCACGCGCTCGGCCACGCGCTGGTTGTCGCGGAAGGCGCCGGACTGCTGCAGGAGCTTGTCAACGAGGGTCGTTTTGCCATGGTCAACGTGCGCGATGATCGCGATGTTGCGGATTTTCATGAATGTCACTCGGGAGGTTCGTGGCATCACCAAGTGCGGGACGCCGTTTTCGGTTGGCGCGCTCTTACAGGAGAAATGTGGAATTAGGAAGGGGGAGGATTTACGACGCCGAAAGAGTTGAAAAGCCAAAGAGTTGGCTTTTCATACTTTATTCATATTGAGACCTTGCAAGGTTGGAATTTGCAAGTGGTCAATATGATTTGTGCGATTAAGCGGAGAAACCAGCTACAACGGAAATTGCATTCGCACGCCCCGCATCAATAATCGCCGGATTGGTCTTTGAGGAAAGCAATTCCCGGGCCTTGCGACCCAAAAAGTATGCAATACGCTCGCCATTTGCGCCGCTGGCGTGAGGTAAGCCGGAAAGAACACGGCTTTCATCAATATGGCCCCTATCCACAAGCAACTGCAGCGCAGCTGCAACCTTTCTTCCCAGGGGAATCCAAATGGCCTTTGGCAACGCTGCAGCTTCATCAGCGAGCGCGTCATAGATTTGCGAATGGTTTTGAAGGAGGCGCTTTAAGGCTGGTGAACTGCCAGTGTAGTTGTCTTGCCCGATGAAGGTAGGAAAGCGGCTTGCTGATGTGTAGTGCACCAAGTCAGATGCTGTATTGAACAAGGTTGCAGAGTTTGTAAGGCCAAACTTTTCCGGCAGCTTGATGAAGTCGAGCATCGCGGCGATGTTAGGCCGCATCGACCCTGCAAAACTTGCTGTGGCTTTAGCTGCCTTTGCGGCGGCGATGACATCAACACCGGCGCTCAATTGCCTGTGCGCTTCAAGCAGGGCATCTATCGCTTGGCGGCGGCCCGGAGTAATCCCGCAAATCACCAGCCGGGCATTCTTGTTGATAGTTTCAAAGGGCGCGTAGATTCTGGATATCGCGCCATGTTTTGAGAGCTCTAGCCTGCCACCGAGTGTCGGATCGCTACTAATCTGTGAGGGCGTTGCAGCCATTATTGTCTCAGAAAAGTCGGCAAGCGTAGGCATTGACGTAAAGTGCGTCATTGGTGATCTCCTGATTTTGATGAAATTTGAAGGTTAGTTTGAAGTTCTTTCGCGTGTCGGAACGCGATAATTAGGGCTTCCAGCAAGTTCATTCAGATCAACTGACGTAAAGCGCTTCCATTCCGCTGCACGGATTATTCCCCAGTTCCCAATCTCGTTGGGCCGCCTCCAGCTGGGTACTGGCATTCGTTGCAACTCTTGCAGGGCAATTGAGAAGTCCGTGATATGCGATTCCGAGCCCTTAATGCCTATGGTGTAGCTTCCTCCTCTGATGAGGCCGGGATGGAATGGTGTTCCGTCGCGGCCTACAGGGAGGAAGAAGACTTCGTCACTGTCGGAGATGAGTTGGGACTCTTCTTTAACTATGTCCTGCGCCCAAATTGAGTTAAAAAACTCCGGACGATCCCTAAGCCAAGCCAATGCGTCGGTTGCGGGAACGCGACCACCTTCGCTTCCAAACTTCCGTTCACTTCCTGACATCATGTTGCGAACCCTACCTTCGGAAACTCCGCCAAATTCGGCAAGCGCGGCTGGATCGACTGATTCTCCGATGTCCAGTGCCAATCGGTTCTCTGCCAATCTGACAAGGCCCGTAAGCGGAATATCTTGGGGCCGATCTGTGAGCTTCCATTGACTGATGGGAGAAGTCCCAATGAACTCCACAGCGCTCAAAACCAGCTTGCGGATGTAATCTTTGCGATGCTCTAACTCGATATCGTCGCGCAACAGAACGCCATAAACAGCATAAGCTGCCACCTCGTTTAGCTGCCTTGCTATCGGCCATATGTCATAGATATTCGGCATAGCGTCGCCAAGAAGCTCGCGCCAGTTAGCTTCGTCGGGATCAAACTCGCCGAGCGATAATCCGACTGGAGCGAGGAGCTTCGCCATGCCCGCATTCGCGGCAGTGTCTCCTACGACGGTTGAAAGGTAGTCACCTGCCTTCTCGACCAAGGCTACGATCCATTGGCCAAAATCCCAGTTTGACAGCGTTGCCTCATCCAAGAGCGCTATTCGTTCTTCGCGTGACAAGTTGGCGTTCATTGTTCAAACCCCGTTATTTCAATAGCATGAATAATCATTACCTTGGCCTTTTTCAAAACGCAAGGGGAAAATACGTTATAACGTGAATACATGATTTGCTTTATTTCACCTTTTGACCGAAAGTTCTCTTAAGGGTGTGGCCCGACGCCCTCGGCGAAAGCCTGCTTTCTTGGCGTTGTAAGTATTGCTGCGGGCACCAGCATGCCAATTGAGGCGGGTTGAGACCCGCCTCCTTTTCTGTAACCGAGTGGTCCGTTAGTAATTGACCGTCGAATCAGTACGATGTCAGCAAGTGAATGCCACTCCAATAAGATCAATCAATTGATGCTATTTGGGTTTTGAAGAAAATAGGATCAATCAATTGATCCTATTTCGGGTCAGGAAGGCCTACCTCCGCGCCAGCGTTCCGAACACCCGGTCCCAAATGTCCGTTGTCACGCCGAAATTGTGGTGGATGTCATGGTGGTGGATTGCGTGCAGGCGAATCAGGCGCTTTAGGGCGGGCCAGCCGCGGCTGCCGGTGTTGTGGACGATGTAGTGGATGCTGACATAGGCGAGGTAGCCGCTCATCATGCCTGCGGTGAGGGCGGAGGCCTCTTCCAAGCCCGAAAATTCATAGACCGGCCAGAAGACAAGCGTGCCAAAGGCGGCGAGCGTGACGATTGTCGGGGTGCCAAGCAGGTCATGCGGCGATTCGTGATGAGCGAGGTGCATGGCTGTGAAGACCGGCACATGATGGAACACAAAGCGGTGCATCAGATATTCGACCAGTGTCCATGCGGCGTATCCGACGCCGAACAGCAAGACCAATGCCACATAGGAAACGCTGGCTTCATTGCGCGCAACTGCGGCAAGGCAGAGGAAAATTGCCAGCGGGAAGACCAGAAAATCGAGAAAGAACAGGCGGCGCGCCCATGCCGGACTGATCCAGTCCTGAAGGCCGGAATGACCGTCGATTGCAAAGCGCCGCACCCGGGCAAAGCCGGTCTCAAACAATTGCATCTTGGTGTCGCTTTCGCCGGAGCCAGTTGCTTCACCACAACGCGGACAGTTCCGATGAGTTCCCGCTTTAGCGGCCTAGTGCCTTCAAGGCCAGAAAAACGAGCGACTTGTGACTTCACGTTCAAAGACAGGGCGGCGGCGCTTTCACCGGACTGACCGGCAAAAGCGCCGCCGCACGGCGCAGTTATACGATGATGAAATCCGACGGGATCAACAGATCGGCGTCGATGTTGCGAAGCGTCAAATAATCGCCGCCGAAATCGAGCACCGTGTCGGCGCCAACCTGCCAGGCATCCCACAGCACATCGTTGAAATCCCAGACGCTGGCGACATCGAGCTTGATCTTGTCCTGGCCGAAGGTGAAATCGGTGATGACGTCGCTGCCGTAGCCGTCGGCGAATACGAATGTGTCGTAGCCGGAGCCGCCGATCAGCGTGTCGTTGCCGGTGCCACCATAAAGCGCGTCATTGCCAGAGCCGCCTGAAAGGTAGTCATTGCCCTGATCGCCGACCAGCGTGTCGTTGCCGAGGCCGCCGTAGATGGTGTCATATTCGGTGCCGCCGTTGAGATAATCATTGCCGTCGCCGCCATCCAATAGGTCGGCGCCTGAGCCGCCATAGAGCGTGTCATACCCGGTGCCGCCGTAAAGACGGTCATTGCCGGTGCCGCCGGACATCCAGTCATTGCCCGCGCCGCCCGAAAGGTAATCATTGCCGGCATCGCCATAGAGATAGTCGTTCAGCGCCGTGCCGACGACCGTGTCATTGCCTGCGCCTGCAAAAATGCGGACATTCTGCAAAAAGGTGAAGTCGGTGCCGTAAATGGCGTTGTTGTAGCTGTTGCCGTAAATCGTGATCATGATGACCTCCAGACACAAGCGGATTATCCGCCGTTGGAGGCAATTTGGCACGGTCAGGCTGAGCGGATGCTGAACCGGGCGTTCATGTGGGGTTCATGCGGTGATTTGATCATTTGTCTACATTGGTATATAGGTCATCTAGATAGATTGGAGAGATGTCCAATGGCCATCCACCTACGCGAACCTTCAACAGATCAAGCCGTGCGCAAGCTCGCTGAGCGGCTTGGCGTCAGCCTGACCGAGGCAATCCGCATCTCTGCAGTTAATGAGCTGGCGCGGACAGAGCAGAAAACCAAGACACTTGCGGGGCGCGTCAAGAAAATTCAGGCGCGGGCGGCGGCCTTTGGCAAGACTGGCTTGGCTGCCGACAAAGCGTTCTTTGACGAATTGTCGGGTGATCTTTGATGGTCGTCGACGCATCGGCGCTGATTGCCATACTGCTGAACGAGCCGGAAGCGGCCAAATTCATAGAGGCGCTCGAAGGCGCGGGCGGGCGCGTCACCTCCCCGACTTCGGTGTTCGAAACCGTGGCGACGCTTGTCCGTGTGCAGTCCTGCAGCGTCAGCGACGCGCGGGTTCTGACCGGCGATTTGCTGATGGAGGCGCAGATTGAGGTCGGCTCAGTGACGCCTGAAATCGGCGATGCTGCAATCACGGCGTTTGACCGGTTCGGCAAAGGGCGCAATCCCGCCGCGCTCAACATGGGCGACTGCTATTCCTACGCGTTTGCCAAGACGTTGCGCGTGCCGATTTTGTTCAAAGGCAATGATTTTGTCAGAACGGATTTAGAAAGCGCAGTTTGAATTGGAGACGCCAATTCACCCAGCCGCAATCTGCGCCCGAAACCGCTCCACACTTCCGTCCCGATAAAGCAAATTATACGTTTCGAACGGGATGATCTGGCCGTTTGGCGTGACAAAATGGGTGCAGGAGCGTTTGACGTTGCCGACGCAGAAGTTGAAGCGGTCCATGAAGTCGATGATGACGACGCGGAAGATGTTTTCGTAAGTCAGCCCGTCCGGCACCGGCACTTGCGGCAGGCAGCAGAGGAGATCGCCGAGGCGGGCGGAGACATTCGGCTCGATGGTGGAGAGCGAGAACAGGTCGAAGATTTTTTCCTTCAACATCGGATAGCGTTCGAAATTCACGGCGTTCGGCACATCGCGGATGATCTCGGATTTCGGGATCATGGCGGTGACCGGCACGACAGTTTTGCCGGCGCGGATGCCATAGCCGATGGAGATGGAGGTCGGGTTGCAAGGCAGCGGGATCATGTCCGCTTCGCCGAAAATGCCGCTCTCATCGACAATGCGGCGGCGGATTTCCGAGAGGAGGACGCGGTTCTTCTTCGGGTCGAACCCCTCATTGCGCCCGGTATCCTGCAACGGCTGGAAGGTGACGCCGCGCACGCATTTGAACTCCAAAGCGTGGTCGATGATCGCCCTCATCTCATGGTCGTTGACACCCTTCTTGACGGTGCAAACAAGTGTCGTTGAAATGCCATTGGCTTCGAGCGCATCCAGCGCGTTGCGGCGGATTTTGGACAGGTCCGCGCCTCGCAGGTTCTTGATAGCATCGGGGCTTAGCGAATCGAACTGGAGGTAGATTTCCAGACCCTTTTTGCGCGCCGTGAGCTCGGCGACGAAGGCGGGGTCGGAGGCAATGCGCAGGCCGTTGGTGTTGATCATCAAATGGCGGATCGGCCGCTCACGCGCCATGTCAATGATGCGGATGATGTCCGGGTGGATGGTCGGCTCGCCGCCGGACAGCTGCAAAAGGTCCGGCTCGCCTTCGGATCTCACCAGCGCATCCATCATGCGGCCGATGGTTTCGAGGGTTTGGTGCTTGGTGGATTTCTGGCTCGACTCGGCAAAACACACCGGACAAGTGAGGTTGCAGGCCTCGTTGATTTCGATGATGGCAAGGCAGGAATGCTGCTCGTGGTCCGGGCAGAGGCCGCAATCATA
>JANMQE010000595.1:0-2642 GCA_031370195.1 Phyllobacteriaceae bacterium | reverse complement strand
CCCAGTCCCGTGCGCTTGATCGTCTTGAGATAATCCTTCGGGATGATCATGTCGGTATCGACATTGACAATCGGCAACGGTGCGGCAACGCCGGTGAGCTTGGTGAACTTTTGCATCTCAGGACTTTCGAAAACACGGGATTTGGGCGGTGCATTACAGGAGAACGGCGGGTAAAGCAAAGGGCGCAGGCAGCGTGCCAGATCACAAATGTCTGTTGGACCACGCGCGGATATGTCCCGCCGCCATTGACGACAGCAGGGCCTGATCAGAATTTCAAGGCAGTTGATCAAGTCCGGAGACATTTGCCTCTCAAAGGCAACTGCCCCAAATTTACGACGTGTCCGGCAACGAGGCTTGCTGCGCGAAATAATGCACATCCTTCAGCACGGCATCGACCGGGTGAATATCCTTGCGGCGGTATCCCGGCGGAAATCCGGGACGGAACGGGCTGATGCGGGTTGGTTTGTAAGAGGCTTTGGATAAAAGAATCTGATCACGGCGGGCCTTCCATCTGGCGAGACGGCGGGCTTGGCGCGGGAGGTTGTTGAGCGCGTGACGCATGGCGCGCAGGCGGTTGAAGAGGAGCGCGGCGTTGACGGGTTGTGCGGCGAGTTGGGCTTGATGGTGGGCCTCAGCCGCGTTGAACGGGAGCACTTCGTGCATCGATCCAGCCGCGCTGAGTTCGTTTTCCCAAGCCTCTTGGTCGAAATGTTTGAGCGGGTCAATGAGTTGGAAACTTGGCGTGTGCGATCCGGTGGCGGACGCGAAGGATGCAAAGAACGCGGGGAGCGGGCGGGAGGCTCGGGGCTTCAGCACAAGACCGCGCGCGGCGATGATGATGAGGCGGCGGATGGCGGATTCGCATGGGCGCAGAATGAGGAGGATGGCTGCGTAGAGATGGCGCGGGAGGGTGAAGGATCGGGTGCCGGGATTGGTCGCGTTCGAGCGCAATCCCCTCTCCGTCGGCTTCGCCGACACCTCGCCCCTTTGGGGGTCCGAAGGACGGGCGAGACCCGTGGCTCGCCCTGGTATGGTGTCGGCGCCGCCGACGGAGAGGGGGCTGCTGCCCGCCATCCGCAACATCGCAAACAGCTCGGCGACAATACGCACGAGCAGGGCGTGGTTGCGGGTGATGACGAGGTTCCAGTCCAAATGCGCGGGTTCCCGGTTAGTCGTTGAGTACGCGGGGAATTATCAGGCAAAATTGGGAGAGGGTGGATAGAATGGTCAATGGGGATGCGTCGATTGAATGATATCAATGGGTTGGCGGCAAGATGCAGCGGGATAAGTTTGCAGCTTTGGGTGCTGTGTTCCCCTCAATTGCCTGTCGGCACCTGACCGGGGCGAGCCACGGGTCTCACCCGTCCTTCGGACCCGGCAAGCGGCAGGGATAAAAAACGGGTGGCCTTAAATCACATTCAGTTCGACAAACGGCCGGTTGTCCGCGATCCGTCCAAACCCGAACGCCGAGCAATCCAGCGTCTGATATTTGCCTGTCATTATGAGTTCCGCAATTGCCCTTCCGGCCACCGGTGCCTGCTGCACGCCGTGACCGGAAAAACCGGTGATGAAATGCAAATTGCCAATCTGCGGATGCGCGCCGATCACTGCATTCTGGTCAAACACATTATATTCGTAGTGCCCGACCCAGGCCCCGTCCTGCTTGATCGCCTCAAACGCTGGAATGCGTGTGGCAAGAGCTGGCCAGACCTGATCTTCAAACTGGTCCCAGTCCGGATCAAAATCATCATTCCGCGCCCGCAACTCTGTGGTCTCGTCCGGCGACCACGCTGCGATATACCGGTCGCCTTCAGGGCGCACCCACACGCCAGATGGGTCGGCAATCAGCGGCAGATCCGGAAATTGCGCCGTGCACTTGAATATGAAAACGGTTCGCTTGCGCGGTTCAATAGGCAGGTGGACGCCAATTCCTGCGGCAAGATCACCAGATTGCGCACCTGCGGCAAGCACCAAATTGCCACAAGAAACCTTTGATCCGTCGGCAAGTGTCACGCCAACAATCTTCACGCCTTCGCGGTCAATTGCGGCTGCCGCCTGATTGATCAGCGCAACACCCCGATCTCGCCCGTCACGCCGGAAAAACGCTGCCAGCGACTGCGCATCGAACCAGCCTTCGTTCGAGGTTCCGTAGACCCCAGCGGCAATATCCTCTGTGGAAAGCCATGGAAAGCGTTTGGCAAGCGCAGCGGCTTCCAGAAACTCAACGGATGCGCCTTCTGCCTTTTGGGTCCGGAAGTTTGCTTCAAGGATTGGCCGGCCAGCCTCGCTTGCCAGCACCAGATAGCCATTCTCATGCACCTTGATGTCAACCCGCCCTTCGATCCGAAGACGTTTGATCAGCGCCAGTGTTGCCATCGAAAGGCGGATATTTTCACCTTGACTGAATTGCTGCCGGATGCCTGCGGCGGAAAGCGAAGTTGCCGCGTGTGTGAAGGCCGGATCACGCTCGATGACAGCAATGGAACCATCAAATCCCATTTCCTTGAGATGCCAGGCTGTAGCACTGCCGGACATGGCCCCGCCGATGATAAGAACGTCAAAATGCTGCATGGTCTTGGCTCATCCGGAAGGCGGCTACACTGCCAACGGCACTGTTATGGCGAAGCAAGCGCCTTGTGAAG
>JANMQE010000580.1:0-6061 GCA_031370195.1 Phyllobacteriaceae bacterium | reverse complement strand
CCTTGCGGGTGTTCGCGGCAGTCTCGCCTTCGGGCACGATGAAGCCGTTGCCCTCATGGCTCAGCACCAATAGCTTTCGGTTCGGGTCGTGAATGAATGCGGTGACGATGTCCTGATCATTTTCGAGATCGACCATGATGCGGATCGGCTCGCCGTGGCCGCGCCCGCCGGGGAGCTTGTCTGCACCGAGCAGGTAGAATTTGCCGCCCGTGGTGAACACCAATATCTTGTCGGTGGTGAAGGCCGGGAACGCCAGCTTGAGCTTGTCGCCCTCCTTGAAGGTCAGCGTCGCGTAGTCGGAAATGTGACCCTTCATGGCGCGCAGCCAGCCCTTTTCCGACACGACGATCGTCACCGGCTCGCGCTCGATCATGGCGTGGGCGATGGCGTCCTCGTGATGGTCCGGAGCGTCGGCGAAGGTGGTGCGGCGCTTGCCGAGTTCCGTTTCGGGGCCGTACTTTTCACGGATTGCCGCGATCTCGACTGCCAGCATCCGCCAGAGCTTGGTTTCTGAGGCCAACAGCTTTTCTATTTGTGCCTTTTCTTCGGTCAGTCCATCGAATTCCTTGCGGATTTCAAACTCTTCCAACTTGCGGAGCGCGCGCAGGCGCAGGTTGAGGATGGCCTCGGCCTGCACATCGGTCAGCTCCCAGCGCGCCATCATGACGGGCTTGGGCTCATCCTCCTCGCGGATGATGCGGATCACTTCGTCGATGTTGAGATAGGCGATCAGATAGCCGCCGAGCAGCTCCAGGCGCTTTTCGATCTGGTCAAGCCGGAATTTCGAGCGGCGGATGAGCACTTCCTTGCGGTGCTCCAGCCATTCCTTGATGACGCTTTTCAGCGACAAAACGTTCGGCACCTTGCCGCGCGTCAAGACGTTCATGTTGAGCGGGAACCGGCTTTCAAGCTCCGAGAGCTTGAATAGACTCTCCATCAGGAGACCGGGGTCCACCGAGCGGCTCTTCGGCTCCAGAACGATGCGTACATCTTCAGTCGATTCATCGCGAACATCGTCCAGCAGCGGCAGCTTCTTGGCCATCAGAAGTTCGGCGATCTTCTCAATCAACCGCGATTTCTGCACCTGATAGGGAATTTCGGTGATGATGATTGACCAGGTGCCGCGGCCCAAATCTTCCGTGTGCCAGCGGGCGCGGACGCGGAAGCCGCCCCTGCCCGTCCGGTAACATTCGGCGAGCTCTTCATGCGGGTCGATGATGATGCCACCGGTTGGAAAGTCCGGTCCTTTGACGAATTGCAACAGGTCCGCGTCGGCGGCATCAGGGTGCTCGATCAGATGCAGCGCGGTGTCGCAAATCTCGGCGGCGTTGTGCGGCGGGATGCTGGTTGCCATACCGACGGCGATGCCGCTTGAGCCATTGGCCAAAAGGTTCGGAAATGCACCGGGCAGCACGACCGGCTCTTCTTCTTCCTCATTGTAGGTGAGGCGAAAATCGACCGCGTCCTCGTCCATGCCCGAAAGGATATGCATGGAAACGGGCGTCATCTTTGCTTCTGTGTAGCGGTAAGCAGCGGCGCTGTCGCCGTCGATGTTGCCGAAATTGCCCTGCCCATCCACCAGCGGGTAGCGCATGGAGAAGTCCTGAGCCAAGCGGACGAGTGCGTCGTACACCGCCTGATCGCCATGCGGATGGTATTTGCCGATCACCTCGCCGACGATCAGCGCACATTTACGGTGGGCAGTTTCGGGGAAAAGCCGCAACAGCCGCATGGCGTGCAGGATGCGGCGGTGCACGGGTTTGAGCCCATCGCGCACATCCGGCAGGGCGCGGTGCATTATCGTGGACAGTGCATAGGCCAGGTACCGCTCCTCAAGCGCCGCCTTGAGGTCGATCATTTCCACTTCGTCGCGCGGCGGTTCGCCGTTGTTGTCCGGCTTTGACGGTGTTTTGGCCATGAACGCCGCTTAAAGCAGGCGCTGATTCGGGGCAAGGAGGTGAGAAAGCCAGCGCACAGGACTGTATGTGATGCTAAATCCTGCCCTGCGCACCGGCATCGAATGTTTTGCGCGCCCGCTCCACGTCCGCCAAATTCTCAAGCGTCCAAAGATAGAGCGCGCGAAAGGGCTCGTCGAGCGAATGGCCGAGCGGCGTGATGTTGTATTCGACGGAAAGCGGAGCCAACGTTACGTGCCGACCGATAATGCCGTTTCGCTCCAGCCGTCGCAGTGTCTGGGTCAACACTTTCTGGCTGATGCCTTCGAGCGAACGCTTGATTGCATTGAACCGCATCGGCTCTCCCTTGAGTGCTGCCAAAATCAACACCGACCATTTGTCGGCGATTTCGTCGAGCAGCAGCCTGCTCGGACAGTTTGCGACGCTGATGACATGCTCGCGCAGAGTGCTGATGTCCGGGCAGTGTGCGCTGTCAGACTGTTCCGCGGTCAAGTTTGCCATGGCGTTTGTCGCTTTTCAGATGCGGTCACTTGAAAGTGCCTGATTGACACTAGGTATATAATACATACTTAACACGTTCAACGCAAACAGGAGCCACTCCAAAATGAACAACACTTCCATGGACATACTTTTCAAGCCGTTCCGTCTCAAGTCCCTTGAGCTCAAGAACCGCATTGTCATGGCTCCGATGACACGTTCCTTTTCGCCGAATGGTGTGCCCGGCGAAAATGTTGCCGCCTATTATCGCCGCCGGGCTGAGGCAGACGTCGGTTTGATTATTTCGGAAGGCACAGTCATTGACAGGCCGGCTGCGCGCAACGAGCCGGGCATACCCTTCTTTCACGGCGAGGCATCGCTGGCAGGTTGGGAGAACGTCATCAAGGGCGTTCATGAGGCCGGCGGCAAAATGGCGCCGCAAATCTGGCACGTCGGTTCGGCAGCCAGCCCGTCAACGAAGTGGACGCCGCCGGAACCGATTGACAGCCCGTCAGGGCTTTTCGCTCCCGGCAAGCCGCGTGGAGAGCCCATGAGCGAGAGCGCCATTGCCGACACAATTGCTGCCTTCGCCAGCGCAGCCGCCAACGCCAAGCGGCTTGGCTTTGACGTTGTCGAAATCCATGGCGCGCACGGCTATCTCATCGACCAGTTTTTCTGGGACAAGACCAATTTGCGTACCGACCGTTATGGCGGTGCCACTTTAAAGCAGCGCTCGACGTTCGCAGTCGAAATCATCAAGGCCGTCCGCGCCGCAGTGGGCCCAAATTTCCCGATCATCCTTCGTGTCAGCCAATGGAAGCAGCAGGACTATTCGGTGAAGCTGGCCGCAAATCCCAATGAGATGACGGACTGGCTGCTGCCGCTTGTCGAGGCGGGTGTTGATATTCTGCACTGTTCGCAGCGCCGCTTCTGGGAGCCGGAGTTTGCTGAAATTGATGGTCAGGATGGTTTGAATTTCGCCGGTTGGGCAAAGAAACTCACCGGCGCAGCAACGATCAGCGTGGGCTCGGTTGGTCTGTCCGGCGAGTTTCTGGCGGCGTTTGGCGGCGAGAGCTCAAAGCCAGCGGGGCTCGACGGCTTGGTCCGGCGGATGGAGCGCGGCGAGTTTGATCTGATCGCCGTAGGCCGCGCCATCCTGAGCGACCCGCAATGGGCTGAGAAAATCCGCGGCGGCAATCAGGCTGACTTGAAGGACTTTTCTCCAGCAGCATTCGGTGAGCTCGTCTGAGACCTTTGACATCTCACCGGCTCGTGTCTGTCAATTAACAGAGCAGCAGAACCGGCCCGTCGAAAACTTGAAGCGATGGGCCGGTGCATTGCGATGGTTCCCGGCAATTTCGTATTAACAATCTGCGTATCATCCGTCACTGCCTGCCATATCTGCCATGAAAAAACCGTGCTGTGGACGGCAAAAAGATTTTCTGCCAATCTTGTATTGGGGCAGGCAACGCTATTTCACAAAAGGATGGATTATAATGTTCTCACGCTCGACCACCGGCTTTCTGGCCGCAACAGCCATGTCACTCGTGCTGGCAGGACCGGCCCATGCCGAGGTTGACGCCGCCGCCGTCATCAAGGCACTCACCGCCCAGTTTGCAGGTCAGGGTCTGCCCGTGACGGTCACCTCTCAGGAGCTCGACGGCGACAATATCATTGCCAAGGGCGTTTCCATAAAGTTCCCTGACTCAGAGGCAACCGTTCTCGGCGACATCGTGCTGGAGAGCGTCGAGGAAGACGAGGACGGCGGCTATTACGTCGGCACCATCGCTGCACCTGTCACCAAGATGGAACAGGGCACCGAAAAGTTTGAATTCAACGGCGCGTCGATCAACGGGCTGCACATTGCCGCTGAAGATGAAACCGATCCGATCAAGCAGATGATGCTGTATGATTCGCTTGAAGTCGGCGCAATCAAGGTTGAGACCGGCGGCGCAGAAGTGTTCTCGATGGAGGGCGCTGAAGCCAGCATGAGCGAATATGTCGTGGGCGAACCCCTTGAATTCGACGTTTCGATCAACGGCCTCAAGGGCGATCTCAGCAAAATCCCGGACCCGAAGACGCAGGAGACCGTCGCTGCGCTCGGTTATGACAAGATCAACGGCAAGATCACGATGAAAGGCACATGGAACCCGTCAGACGGCCGCATGTCGATCACAGAGGGTGCTTATGATTTTGCCAATGTCGGTCGCCTTAACGTGATGATGGATTTCTCCGGCTATACGCCTGCGCTGATCAAGGCAATTCAGGACATGAACAAGAACATGGCTGGCCAGGACGAGTCTGCCAAAGGTCTTGCAATGCTCGGCATCATTCAACAAATGAATTTCATCTCCGCAAGCATCCGCTTTGATGATGCGTCGGTCACCGGCCGTGTCATTGACTACGCCGCCAAACAGGCTGGTCAGCCGCGCGATGCAATCATCGCACAGTCAAAGGCCGTCATCCCGTTTGCTGTTGCGCAGTTGAAGGACCCTGAGTTTGCGGCCAAGGTCACGGAAGCTGCGTCCGCATATATGGACAATCCGAAGAGCATCGAGATCAAGGCGACGCCGGCTGCGCCTGTGCCGTTCGCATTGTTGATGGCGACCGGCTCGACCACGCCGGAAGCGCTGATCAAGCAGCTGAATGTGACCGTTACTGCCAACCAGTAACGGGTTTGGCATTCATGAATACTGACCCGGCAGCGATGCCGGGTTTTTCATTCAGGCCTGCGACGGCTGCGCAGATCTTGCGCCAAAGCCGTGCGAAGTTTGCTCGAAAGATTCTGCAAGAAGATATAATCGCGGAAGCGGTGGTAGGGCGGATCGTCGTCGCTTGCTGCAAAGCCGAACTTCCATTTGGCAATCAACGCATCCGATGCAAGAGCATAGCCTGCGCGCGCCTGCGCAGTATCGCCGCGACTTGGCCGGTCAAAGGCGGCGGCAGACATCTTGCGCAGTCTTGGGAGCCATGGTTCCTGCTCAGCAGCAGTCGCACAAGCGGGATCGGTTTCCCGCAGAACTTGAAGCCGGTACTCGTCCAGCCTTCCATACGTCACCAGCGCGCTGTCGTTTGGATACTCGGGCACGGCCAGGGGCTTGCCGGCTTGTGACGCAAAGACCAACCCGTTGACAAAGCGCATGTAGGCGTTGCGGGCCTCAGTGCTCATGAGCATGGCGCCATGGGCAAAATACCACGCGTTCGCCGTGCGCCCCATTTTCATGCAGGCATCCGCCGTCAAGCGGCTTTTTCCTTCGCTGTCCAGTGCCGGAAAGTAGACTGCCAATGGCGCGGTATCGGCGATAATCGCCTGGTATTGCTTGATGCGCTCTTCGTGTATTTTGCTGTCCGTTGCCGTGCGCCGCTGGCCGTATGCGACCCAAAGCGAGACCACTGTGGCAAACAGGCTCAAGAGCGAAGCCAGTGCCAGCTTCCAGTCAAATGGCTTGGGTGCATCCGGATACGGCTTGGCAGGTGGAGGAGCGACGACCTCGACGCGCACGCAGTTCGGCCCGCACGTGACCGTTTCCGCAGCTGCGAACGCGATGTGATTTATGTCGATGATGGCAGCCACGGGCAGAAATGCCAGCGTGAAGCTCAATGCAAAAAGCCAAGGCAAGAACCTGAAATTGTTCATGATATGCCTCCCAAGCTGGAAGCGCCCCGGC
>JANMQE010000568.1:0-3421 GCA_031370195.1 Phyllobacteriaceae bacterium | reverse complement strand
CCGGGGCGAGCCACGGGTCTCGCCCGTCCTTCGGACCCCGCTTCGCGGTAGAGGGGAAGAGCGCGGCCGTTCATACGCAGCATCGCGAACAGCTCGGCGATGATTGCCAAGAGCAAAGCGTGGTTGCGGGTGATGGCCATTTCCCAGTTCACTGTATGCACGATCCCTTGTTGAACATGACGGGGATTATCGCGCGGGAGTCGGGGCGGGTGGATAAGTTGCTGCGGAAAAAGTTGTGGCTTGAATGATATCAATGGGTTGGCGGAGTTTTGCTGCGGGATAACTTTGTCGGATTGGCTGCTCGTCTGGCTGACTCGCCCTCACCGCTTCGCTGCGCGAAGCAGCCTCTCCCGCGAAGCGGTAGAGGTAAAAAGGGTGCTACCCCGCCGTTCTTGCCAGCCAGCGGTTCCATTGGGCGGGGTCGCCGTTGAAGACGTTGAGGTCTATCTCGCCCCGGACGCCGTGGGACAGGCCGGTTCCGGAATATTGCCAGAATACCCATTTGCGATCCGGGTAAACCTTGCGCGGATGGGCGGCGACGGCGCGGAGCCAGAATGCGTGGTTGGCGAATTCGCCCTGCAGATTGTCCTCGTAGAAATCCGGCGCTGTGTAGATGATCGGGCGCTGGCCGTAATGGGCTTCGAGCCGGTCCATGAAGGTCTTCATTTTTTTCAGGACGAGGTCGCGCGACGGGCGTTTCTTGCAGCGTGACTGGTGATTGTATTCGACGTCGATGACTGGCGGCAGGGCGTTGGCTGACTTGGGGACGTTGCGAATAAACCATTCTGCCTGCTCGGCCCCGGTACGGCACCAGTAGAAGAAGTGATAGGCCCCGCGCTTCAGGCCGGCCTCGTTGGCGCCGTTCCAGTTCTTGCGGAACATCGGGTCAATGTGGTCGCCGCCGTCGGTTGCCTTGATGTAGGCGAAGTTTGCGCCTTGCGAGCGCAGTTTGGGCCAGTTGATGTTGCCTTGCCAGCGTGAGACATCGACACCGTGCACAGTGTAGTGCGAGGGCTGGGTCTTGCCGAAACTCATCGGCTTGGCGTCGCGGAATTTCGGGCCTTGAATGCGGGCCATCTGATAGGCGGCTGCCTGAACGACTGGCTCTTCCTGTTGGCGTCTCTCAACCTGTCTGGCCTGCGGAACCTTGTCGGCCTCGGCTTCAGCAACATCCAGCATCGCGGCGATTTCGTCCTGGCCGGGCTCTGTTTGCTCGATGCGCGGGCTTTTGGAGACGGCCGTCTGAATGAGCGGTGCCGGGTTCAATGGTTTTGGAATCGAGTTTGTGGTTTCCAGCGACGGGCGCGGAATTCTCAGATCGTCCACCGTTGAGGTGGAGGTGCAGCCAGCCAAGGCGAGCAAGGCGGCAAGTGTGCCAAACGCCAATTGAGAACGCATGTGAACCTGTACGCGATACTAGAGCATCGGTCGCTTAAATGGAATCATTTGGACTTGTCTTTCCGCGCCCCGGACGTTGTCGCGCAACGCTTGCGGTGCTCGCACCGCGTCGCGTCACGCTCCTAGCCGGGACCCGGAAATCCTGCGTCCAAATTGATCCCATTTAAGCGCCCGACGCTCTAAAGGACCTAAAGCCAATCGGATACACGATCAGCCACTTTGGGTATCGTTAACGGGGAATTGCCAACAAAGGCTGAATGCAATCATTAACCGGCGCACGGCGACCGGTTTGTGCTGCGCAAATTCGAGACAGGGTTAACAAAGCGAAAACCGCGCTCTCCTTCACGGAGAAACGCGGCTTGCCATGTTTACGCCTGGCCTCCCGCAACTCGATACACACGCGAGAGATACTGCTCCGGTACGCAATACCTGATCCGGAGCGGTGGCGGCTTTTGATGTCCGCCTTGCGTTCTTTTGTAGAGTGACATCGTTACCGTGCGGTTAGCGAGAGCTTAAGCAATGGTGAATCGCTCAATTATTCAGCAGTTTGCGTGATTTTTCTTTTGCCGGTGGCGTATCGGCTGACAGATGTTTTTGTCAGCTGTTTTTGCGGCTGAACAATTCGATGATGGAGGAAAAGTCGCGCGTGCCGTTGCCCGCCCTGTTGTGCAGGGCAAACAATTGCGCCGCTTGCGCAGCCAAGGGTGTGACAGCGCCGAGTTCGAGCGCAGTTTCTTGTGCCAGCTTCAAGTCCTTGAACATCAGCGTCGAGGCGAAGACCGCCTTGTAGTCGTTGTTGGCCGGTGATGTGGGGACAGGGCCTGGAACCGGGCAGTGATGCGTCAGGCTCCAGCATTGGCCGGACGATGCCGAAGCTACCTCAAACAGGGCTTCTGCCGAAAGGCCGAGGTGGCTCGCCAGCACGAACGCTTCGGACACGCCGATCATCGAGATGCCGAGGATCAGATTGTTGCAAATCTTTGCGGCCTGGCCTGCGCCGGGTGCGCCGCAATGAATGATGGTTGCGCCCAGTTTGGACAGATACGGATGGGCCATTGAAACGGCCTGGTCTTCGCCGCCGACCATGACTGTGAGCGTGCCATCCAGCGCGGTTTCGACATTGCCGTTGACCGGTGCATCGACCGACAGATGGCCATAATCTTCGGCCATCGCATGGGCGCTGCGCGAAGAGGCGACATCAATGGTCGAGCAGTCGATGAACAGGCTTCCCGACTGCGCCATCGGAGCAAGTTCGCCGTAAACCTCGACGACCTGACTGCCCTTGGCAAGCATGGTGACGATGGTCTTGGTCTCAGCCAGCGCTGCTGCACCGCTGTGCGAAATTTCGACGCCGTTTGCCTCGGCGATTTCGCGGTTTTTCGCAACAAGGTCAAAGCCGATGACACGATGGCCCGCCTTGACCAGATTGGCAGCCATCGGGTTGCCCATGTTGCCCAGACCGATGAATGCAATCGTTGCCATTTTCTGTCCTCCGCGGGCCAGTATGACGGAAAGATGACAAAAGTCACGGGCGTGCCCTAGGGCAGCTGTCTTTTGTCGCTCACATGGTGGCGATGTTTCGATGATTGCGATATCCGGTTGGGCATGACCAAGGCGATCATGCTGCAGGGAACAGGTTCGGATGTCGGCAAGACCGTGCTGGTCGCCGGGCTTTGCCGTCTTGCGCGGATGAAAGGATTGAAGGTCAAGCCGTTCAAGCCGCAGAACATGTCGAACAATGCGGCTGTGGCCGACGATGGCGGCGAGATCGGGCGGGCGCAATGGTTGCAGGCGCTGGCGTGCTGGCGATGTTTCGATGATTGCGATAACCGGTGGGGCATGGCCAAGGCGATCATGCTGCAGGGAACGGGTTCGGATGTCGGCAAGACCGTGCTGGTTGCCGGGCTTTGCCGTCTTGCGCGGATGAAAGGATTGAAGGTCAAGCCGTTCAAGCCGCAGAACATGTCGAACAATGCCGCTGTGGCCGACGATGGCGGCGAGATCGGGCGGGCGCAATGGCTGC
>JANMQE010000572.1:0-1737 GCA_031370195.1 Phyllobacteriaceae bacterium | reverse complement strand
GATGGAGCTGGGCATTGACGGCTTGTTGATGAATACGGCGATTGCTGAAGCCGAGCATCCAGGCGAGATGGCCGAAGCGATGCGGCAGGCTGTGCAAGCCGGACGTTCAGCTTTTCTCGCCGGACGCATGCCGCAACGGTTATATGCGAGCGCGAGCAGTCCGTTGACCGGACTGGTGCGTTAGCGGCCTGTGGGATTATGAATCTTACGAGTCGCTGCGTAAAATGCGCTCGTTCCGTTCTCGAAAGTTTGCCCCGACTCATTTTAACCAAATCAATCAGATAAGCCGTGTCAGACCTTTACGCGGAACTCGGCATTAGCCGAGGAGCCGATACCAGCGAAATCAAATCTGCTTACCGCCGTTTGGCGCGGCAGTATCACCCTGACGTGAACCCTGAACCCACGTCGGCGGAACGTTTCGCGCGTGTGAATGAGGCCTATCACGTGTTGAGCGACCCGGCACGGCGAGATTGGTACGATCAAACCGGCACGCTCGACGGCGTCAATCTCATCAGCAAAAACCGCCAGACCAGCGCCGAATCCATGCGCGTCGCGCGGCGGGCTTATTACCAGGCGCGCGCCGACCGTGTCGTCAACGAATGGCTTGATCGCGAACGCACCGAAACCAAAGCGCGCGGCAAAGCGGTTTACACAATTGTCACGCTCTTTCTCTCGACTTTCGTGATGGCGATGACGAAGCCGAACTTTTTTGAGGCCGCCGGACTGGCTTGGCGCGCCGTGTTAATCGCGCTGTTTTTGCTGGGACTATGGCATCTCGGCAAAAGCCTGAAAGAACATTTCGACTATTACACCTATCCCGCGCCGCGCCGCGCGCGTTCACGCAAACGCAAAGATGACGCCAAATTCAAACGCGGCATCGCGTGGGCTTTCGTCGTTGGCGGCTACCTGCTTTCGCTGGGCGCGGGGCTGTTGCTGGATGCGCTGACAAATTTTTCTACAGAGCTATTCGGCCCCGAAGCGAGCGACGCGCTCTTTCCCGTCCTGTTTTATCCGCCCATCGCCGTCCTGATTGTAGATATGATTCACCGCGTGAATTTGCGGCTCGAAGAACTCTGAAAACTTTCCTGCCCAGATATTTGCGCAACGAGCCGTCAGAGGCGTTCACACTCTGACGGCTCGTTTCGTTTAATCACAGGCGACGGGTTGAGGCTCGCGCACCGCGAGTTCGGGCACGCTGAAGCGTTTCAACCACAACGCCAGCAACCACACCAGCCCCGGACTCGCCGACAGCAAACCCGAAGCCACCATCATCTGGCGCGGCGTAAACCACTGTAACAACCAACTCGCCGCGACCATCGAAACCGTCATCATCGTGAGTTCAAGCGCGCGGTCAGTCGTGAATACGCGCCCGCGATAATCATCGGGGATGACGCGCATCACCAGTGTTTCCTGAACGCCGAACTCAGCGCCGAGTATCAAACGGCTCACGACGATCAGCGCCGCCATGCTCCCGAGCGTTGGCATCCAGCCGCTTGCCGCCCAGGCCAAGCCGTGGATGAGCAGCGCCCAGCCGATCAGCAATCCGGCGCGCCGTTCTTCTGAAGCCCACGCGCCTGCGCGTCGCGCAAGCATCATGCCGATGAATAAACCCGCGCCCGCCGCCGTCCATAACGAAGCCAATGCGATATCAGCGCCGCTGTGTTTGAATTCGCTGCCCGCCAGACGATCAAGCAGCAAGTTATTCATCCCGCCGCCCATCGCCCACGCGACGTTCAC
>JANMQE010000538.1:0-2231 GCA_031370195.1 Phyllobacteriaceae bacterium | reverse complement strand
GACCCGGCCTCGGCCATGTCGAGAAGCTGCAACATGCCGGACTTGGTCTCCAGATCATCAAACAGCAGTTTCAGCTTTTCCAGATCCTCGCCTTGGCTGACGCCATCAAGCAAATTGCCGCGCCCGCGCACGATAAGCTGTGAAGGTTCGCCCGCGCCGCTGCCACCCCACACGGCAAGCCCCTGTTCGACAAGCGCCCGGCTGATCTGGTCGAGTTGCTGGCGTGTTTGTGTGAGCAACCGGCTGATCTCGCCCTTGGCCTCATGCAATGTCCGTCCGGCGATGTGGGCGTTGAGAAAATTCGTCGCTTCGGTCAGCTGCGACACGGTGATGAATTCGGGAAGATCAACCACCCGGTTTTCAACATCGCCCGATTGCGAGACAAGAATGACCAGCGCCCGTTTCGGGTCAAGCCGCACAAATTCGATATGCTTGAGCGGTGTTTCAAACTTGGTCGCAAGCACCAGCCCCGCCCCGCGCGACAGGCCGGACAACAGTTCGCTTGCCTCAGTGAGAATCTGGTCCACGGGCCGCCCGTCACCGGAGGCCTTGATCTTGGCGTCAATAACAGCGCGCTCATCCTCGCCGATGCCGCCAATTTCCATGAACCCGTCGACAAAGAATCGCAGGCCAAGCTGCGTCGGCATCCGCCCGGCGGAAATATGCGGCGCGTAGATCAGGCCGAGCGCCTCCAGATCGGACATCACGTTGCGAATCGTCGCCGGCGACAGCGACACCGGCAAAATGCGCGACAGGTTGCGCGAACCGACCGGCTCACCCTCGTTCAGATAGCTCTCGACGATGGTCCGGAAAATCTCGCGCGTCCGCTGGTCAAGCGCGCTTGCGCCAGCGCCGAGGCTGAGCGGCAGGTGATTCTGGTTGGCATTGCTGGTGATGGACATTGCACATGAATATAGGCGCTAAACGCCATGATTTCCAAGCGCGCACTTGTGGACCGCTTTTTCTTTGCCTTGGGCAAGCCGGACCGCTAGAAGCCGCCAGCAGCAATTGAATTTGAAGGGTTTGACCATGGGTCGTCCATCTGGCCGCGCAGCCAATGAAATGCGCAAGGTAACTTTTGAAACCGGTGTGTCCAAACATGCCGAGGGCTCGTGCATGGTCCGCTTCGGCGACACGCATGTGCTTTGCACCGCATCGCTGCTGGAAAAAGTGCCAGGCTGGATGCGCAACACCGGCAAGGGCTGGGTGACAGCCGAATATGGCATGCTGCCGCGCTCCACCGGCGAGCGCATGGGGCGAGAGGCGGCGTCTGGCAAGCAAGGCGGGCGCACGCTCGAAATCCAGCGCCTGATCGCGCGTTCATTGCGCGCTGTTGTTGACCTTGAGGCGCTGGGCGAGCGCCAGATCACCATCGATTGCGATGTCATCCAGGCTGACGGCGGCACCCGCACCGCTGCCATCACCGGCGGCTGGATCGCTTTGCAACAGTGTCTCAAATGGATGCAGGCGCGCAAAATGATCACCCTTGAAAAGGTGCTCAAAGACCACGTCGCCGCCATTTCCTGCGGCGTTGTCGGCGGCGGACCGGTCATAGACCTTGATTATCTCGAAGATTCCAACGCCGGCACCGACGCCAATTTCGTCATGACCGGCAAGGGTGGCATCGTTGAGATACAAGGGACGGCTGAAGGGCATCCGTTCAGCGAGAGCGAATTCCTTGAGCTGATGGCGCTGGCGCGTGGTGGCATCAATGATTTGGTCGGCCTTCAGGCGAGCGCAGTTGGCTGAGACTCAGAAGATTGGATTTGAATGAGATGGCGGTGAGCTGTCTTCTCCCCGCATTTCCTGTGGGGAGAAGATGCCGACAGGCAGTTGAGGGGCGCGGCAACCACAAACATTCGTTGCTGGACCCCCTCACCCTACCCTCTCCCCATTGAAGAAATGGGGAGAGGGAAATCGCCGTAACCTGCTTCTTCGACACCCACGCCGAACGCAAGACATGAAAATCTGGGGTCTGACATGAAATTGCACGCAGGCGAACGCCTCGTCCTCGCCACCCACAATCAGGGCAAGCTCAAAGAGTTCCGCCAGCTGATGGCACCGTTCGGCATCGACATTGTCTCTGCGGGCGAGCTTGGGCTGCCGGAACCGGAAGAAACCGGAACGACCTTCGAGCAAAATGCCTTCACAAAGGCCCACGCTTCGGCCTCGGCGTCTGGTCTGATTGCACTGTCTGACGACTCCGGACTCTGCTGCGATGCTCTCGATGG
>JANMQE010000507.1:0-5587 GCA_031370195.1 Phyllobacteriaceae bacterium | reverse complement strand
CAGACTCACCAGATTGAGCGAGAAGCCGATCTGGTGCATGAACCAGAATGTCGGGATGGCCGACAGCGGCAGGGCTGCGGCGGAGATAAGCGTCGCGCGCCAATCGCGCAGGAACAGGAAAACCACGATGACGGAAAGCAGCGCGCCTTCGACGAGCGAACTCATCGCCGCTTCAAAATTGCCGCGTGTGTAGCTGACCGAGTCGTCAACATTCTCAAACACGATCTCGGGATGCGCGGTTTGCAATTCACCGATGGCGGTCTTGACGCGGTCGGCGACGGTGACATCGCTTTCGCCTTTTGCCCGGTAAATCGAGAATGCGATGACCGTCTCGCCGTTTGATGTCGCGTAGGATTTGGGCTCCGCATAGCTGTCGGAGATTGTTGCAACGTCCGAAAGCCGCGCCACACGCCCGCCGCCGAGCGGTATTTCCGTTGCGGCCAGATCCTCGATTGTCCGTGCGCCACCCAGCGTGCGGATCGCCTGCTCCTTGTCGCCGATATCGCCGCGCCCGCCAGTCAAATCGGCATTCATGCCGCGCAGCGCCTGATTGACATTGGCTGCGGTCACGCCGAGCGCCATCAGCCGCTGCGGATCGAGGCTGACGCTGACTTCTCGCGTGACGCCGCCGTTGCGGTCAACACGGCCGACGCCTTTGACGCCTTGCAGTTTGCGAATGACCGTGTTGTCGACAAACCATGACAGTTCTTCGATGGTCATCTGCGGCGCGGTGACCGCAAATGTCTGCATCGACTGGCCTTCGATATCGACCGAATTGACGACCGGTTCTGCAGCGGATGCCGGCAGCGCGCCCTTCACGCGCTCGATGGCGTCTTTGACGTCAGAGACGGCCTTCTGCGTATTCACTTCCAAGCGGAATTCGACAATCGTTGTCGAGCGGCTCTCGTTGACGGTGGAAATGACATTCTTGACGCCGGAGATATTGGCAACCGCGTCTTCAACGATCTTTGTAACCTGCGTTTCCAATTCCGTCGGCGCAACGCCCGGATCGGTGACGACGACCGAAATGATCGGCACATCTATCAGCGGAAAGCGCGTAACCGGTAGGCGCATGAAGCTGGTGATGCCCAGCGCCACAAGCACCACGAAGAGCAGGATCGGGGGCAGAGGGTTCTTGATCGACCAGGCTGAGAAGTTCATTTTACTGCCCCGGTTGTTTCAGATTTCAAAACTGCGGTGACGCGGTCGCCATCGGCAATGAAGGTTCCTGCCCGTTCGACAACGTTCTCGCCTTCTGCAAGGCCTTCCAATACTTCAACGAACCCGCCTGCGCGCGCGCCGGTTCTGACCGTGCGCGATTCCACAACGCCATCCTTGATCACCTGGAGATAGGCGTCCTGATCGCGGAACAGCAGCGCTGATGACGGGACAGACACTGCCACCCGGCGCACCAGCTCAATCTCGCCGCGTGCGAACGCGCCCGGCTTGATGGCCACGCTGTCTGGAAGCGTCAGGTAAACCTGGCCAAGACGGGTCGCGGCGCTGATTTCAGGACCGATCAACCGCACTTTGCCCTGCAGCGGCGTGTCAAAACCAGTAATAGTGAATGAGGTCGGCGCGCCGACCTTGACCCGTGACAGCGTGATTTCAGGAACATCCGCAACGACTTCAAACTTGCCCGTCCTTGCGATGCGGAACAGCGGTCCGCCCGCGCCGGAAACAACTGCGCCAAGCTGCGCATTTCGAGCGAGCACCAGACCGTCAGCCGGGGCTTTCACATCAGCTTTCTGGATGCGGAGATCGAGTTCGCTCTTTTGTGCTGCGATCAACTTGGCTTGTGCCTCGACTGCAGCGAGGCCTTGGGTAGAGGTGTTGAGTTTGGCGCGCGCGCTGTCCAGAGCATTGCGCGCCGTGTCGAGCGAGGCCGCGGCTGTCACGCCGCTTTTGGCCAATTTTTGTACGCGGTCAAACTGCTCCTGCGCTTGGCGGACGCCAATTTCCGCATCGACAATCTGCGCTTCGGTTTGCGCTCTTGATGCAGCATTCTGGGCATCCTGCGCGGCAAACTGTGCAGACTGGGTCATCAGAGCTGCGGTGTCCAATCTGGCAAGTATGTCGCCTTGTTTGACCGTATCGCCAATGTCGGCGTTCAACTCGGTGACCAACAGGCCGGAAACATCCGCGCCGACAGCCACTTCCTGACGTGGACGGACCGAGCCGGATACCGGCAGCCTTTCAACAATTTCCCGCTTTTGCGCAACGATGACCGTCACGGCCGGAGCCTTTGGCGCTGCCGCTTCCGACTTCACTTCCACTGCCTGCACGTTAGCAAGGGGTGTTGCCGCCAGAAGGGCCGCAAGGATGAGACGGCTTAAATCACGCATGGTTCGGGCTTTCTTCCGGCAATTGCGGGCGCAGGATCGCGACGGTCATCGCGCGCAAGATGGTTGCAATGTTTTCGGGCTTGACGCCCTTTGCGAGAATGTCACTCATGATCATGCCCTCGCCGAGCGCCATCATGATTGGAACGATGGAACCTATGTCAGAGACGGGGTCAATCAATCTCTGTGCTTTCGCTTGCTCCAGAAAGGCATGGAAAATCGCAATGAATTGACCCTCGGTCTTTGCACAGCAGGCGGCGACTGCTTCATTGCGCATCGATTCGGCACGAATTTCCGTGAATAGCGGTGCCATGCCCCGATCATGCAAATCCTGAAAATGCGCCATGATCGCGGTCATGAACCCGTCGATCAACGTCGGGCCATTGCCGATCTTCATCATGTTGGCGACATCCGTCTGCCGGTCCTGCTCGGCAATCGCCTCGATGATTGATTCCTTGGACGGGAAATAGCGGTAGAGAGCGCCCGGGCTCATCCCCGCCTCACGGCAAATGTCATGCATCGACGCGCCGCGAAAGCCGGATTGGACAAAGCACTTTCGTGCCGCGTCCATAATCCGCTCAGTCTGGGCCTCGCGCTTTTCCGCGCGCACGCCGCGCTCTGGCGGCGGCGCAGCTTCGACTGCTGAAGGCTGATTGTTCTCGTCAAAATTCACGGCAACACCAAAGAGCGAACGTTCATTCTCGAAATATGAGAATGATTGTTCTCTTGTCAAGGGTAGTAGAAACAATGTTTTAATAAATGATTGCGCGAGGCTTGCCACGAGTTGCATTCACGTTGCGGCGTGCATGTTTTTTGGTACAGAAAACGTTGCCGGATGGCACTTGACTACAGGTTTACCAGCTGGCGCTCTGAGCCATGTGAGCCGGAGCGAAGCGATGCAAGTCAGACACGTGACATCAGACGAAGACTATGGGGCATTCGGTAACCTGGTCACCCAGTATGTCAAATGGTGCACAAACCGGTTCTCCGACAGACCGGGCTTCGTCGATGGCATTTTCAGCATCCAGTCGCTTGCGACTGAACTCGGCGAGCTTCCGCTGAAATATACCCCGCCTGCGGGCCGCGCTTTTCTTGCGCGCAAGGAAGATAGCGTATGTGGCTGTGTCGCTTACCGGCGCCTGGAAACGAATGTCTGCGAAATGAAGAGGCTGTTCGTTGTTGGCAGTGCCCATGGTCAGGGAACCGGCCGGCAGTTATGTGCAGCGGCTATTACACAGGCTCGCGCCGACGGCTTCAGCCATATGCGCCTCGACACATTGCGCCTGTTCACGGAATCGATCAGGCTCTACCGGTCGCTTGGATTTCTGGAGCGCGAGCCGTATCTCGACTATCCGCCGGAGATTTTAGCTGAGGTTTTGTTTATGGAATTGCGGCTCTGAAGGGGTTTGATGTCGGTCACGCGCGGTGACATCTTGATATTTTGGCAAGTTTGCCTAACTTCAGGGCAATCCTGCCATGGAGGCAATCGTGTCTGTTTCTCACCCGGGGGAACGCAAGCCCCTATCGTCCAAGTCCTTTCCACAGCCCGAGCGCAAATCGCTGGGAATTCTTGTGTCCAAGATACGCGCCCGTTCTGTTGCGGCAAACATTGATATCAATGAGATGGTGAAGGCTGGCCTGCCCGCGCAAATCGTTTATTCCGATCCGGCGCTTGCGGCGCGGCTCGTGCGCACGGGTGCCATTGCCCGGCGGACACTTGCCTATGCCGGCGAGAACAATATTGACGCCTTTTCGCCCGCCGTGTCCGAAAAGATCGTGCGGATGATTCGTGTTACTGAGCTTGCCCGCGACGCGTTTGGTGATGCTGCTGACGCGTGGCTTGACCGCGTGACGCCTGTGTTAGGCGGACATGCACCGGCAGACATGCTTGGCACGGAGTCCGGTGCTCAGGCCGTGGAGATGTTCATCGGCCAAGCCGTGCACGGGTTCGCCGCTTGATCGTCTGGCGCATTGCCAACGCCAACCATGCGGCCCTTGACGGTCTTGGCGGCCTGTACGTCCCGGGCCGTTGGCACAATTCAGGGCGGCCGATCATCTACGCCGCTGACAGTTCCGCGCTGTCCATGCTCGAAGTGCGCGTGCACCTCGACCTCATCGTCGCGCAACTGCCGCGCTTTGTCATGCTGAAGATTGAAGTGCCGAATGGTGTGTCCGTCCAGACATCGGACTCGGATCCGCAAAATGAGACATTGGCACGAAGCGTTGGCGATCTTTGGCTTGCTGGCAGGACGACTGCCTTGATGCAGGTTCAGAGCGCGCTCGCGCCGGAAGGCTCAAACTATCTGATCAATCCGCTGCACCCGGATGCTGGACAGATCGCGATCATTGCCCAAGCCCAGTTTGCATTCGACGCGCGGTTGTCCAGGCAAGATTTCCACCCTACCCGCCAAATTTCCCCGTCCTCGGGAACCCCTTCGGCACCATACGGCCCGCCGTCGCCCTTGGCGCGATCCATTCTGCCAGTTCGTCTTTCTTGCGGTTGAATTGCCGGTCTGCCGTGTCCTGCCACGTCAATCCTTCGCCAAGTGCGAATGTCTTGACGTCAATCACGCCGCCGTCCTTGTATTTCTGGAAGCGGACGCCCTTGCCCCGGCCAAGTTCGGGCACTTCTGACAGGGGAAATACCAAGAGCTTGCGGTTCTCGCCAACGATGGCGACGTGGTCGCCAGTGACGGGGAAGCAGAATTTTGCTTCGTCCGGCGTTTTGACGTTCATCACCTGTTTGCCCTTGCGGGTGTTCGCGGCAGTCTCGCCTTCGGGCACGATGAAGCCGTTGCCCTCATGGCTCAGCACCAATAGCTTTCGGTTCGGGTCGTGAATGAATGCGGTGACGATGTCCTGATCATTGTCCAGATCGACCATGATGCGGATCGGCTCGCCGTGGCCGCGCCCGCCGGGGAGCTTGTCCGCGCCCAGCAGGTAGAATTTGCCACCTGTCGTGAAGACCAATATCTTGTCGGTGGTGAAGGCCGGGAACGCCAGTTTGAGCCTGTCGCCTTCTTTGAAAGTCAGCGTCGCGTAGTCGGCGATGTGGCCCTTCATGGCGCGCAGCCAGCCCTTTTCCGACACGACAATCGTCACCGGCTCACGCTCAATCATTGCATGGGCGATGGCGTCCTCGTGATGGTCCGGCGCGTCGGCGAAGGTGGTGCGGCGCTTGCCGAGTTCTGTCTCGGGGCCATACTTTTCACGGATTGCCGCAATCTCGACTGCCAGCATCTGCC
>JANMQE010000478.1:0-2074 GCA_031370195.1 Phyllobacteriaceae bacterium | reverse complement strand
CAATCCGTTCCAAGCCGCCCATGTAGGGCCGCAAAACTTCAGGAACGGTTATCGAGCCGTCATCGTTCTGGTAATTCTCAATCACCGCAATGAGTGCCCGACCGACCGCGACGCCGGACCCGTTGAGAGTGTGGACAAAGCGGGTTTGTTGGAGGAGCTTTCCAACCCCAGTTATGCCGGGCTGAGCATCAAGTTTTTCAAGCTCGTCGGCTCGATCCAAACCAAGGCCAAGTGCGGATTTAGAAATACCTGCAGTTCGGTATTTTGCTTTCATACGACGGGCCTGAAAATCGCCACAAACTGAAATTGACGATATTTCACGATATTTGCCCTGTCCCGGAAGCCAAACCTCAATATCGTGTGTCTTTTGTGCGCCAAATCCCATGTCGCCAGTGCAAAGCACAACTGTGCGGAATGGTAGTTCAAGCCTCTCAAGAACTGCCTCAGCGCATTTCGTCATGCGCTCATGCTCTTCTATCGACTGTTCCGGGGTGGTAATGGAGACCAGCTCAACCTTGAAAAACTGGTGCTGCCTGATCATACCCCGCGTGTCGCGCCCAGCGGACCCGGCTTCGGAGCGGAAGCAATGCGTGCCGGCGGTCATGCGCATTGGCAGGCTCTTTTCCTCGAGGGTTTCTCCGCGAACCAGATTGGTAAGGGAGACCTCGGCGGTTGGGATGAGGCCTAAGCGTTTTGGTTGCCAACCAATCTCTGAAGAGGGACCGAATTGGAAGTCTGCAACCTGCCACATAGCATCCTGTCGCAGAGAATTGACGACATGATCCCCTATTGATCCAGATGATGGACTTTCATCGCTTTCATCGAATGAGTCTGGCCAAACGTCCGCAATCGCTGTCTTCACTGTGGCTTCAATCCGCTCATACCAATCGGCTGGTCGCGGGTCGGTAAAAAACAAATCTTCCGCGAACTTCGGAAGCTGATTGGTGCCGAAAAGCGCTTCGTCGCGTACCAGCAACGGCGGGCTCACCTCAGTATAACCGTGCATATCCGTGTGCAAATCCAGCATAAACTGCGCCAGTGCGCGCTCCATCCGTGCCAAGCTACCCTTCAACACAACAAAGCGCGAACCTGACATCTTGGCTGCGGCTTCGAAATCCATCATGCCGAGGGCTTCGCCGATTTCGAAATGCTCCTTCGGCTTGAAGTTCATGCGGGGCTTCTCGCCCACCTGCCGGATTTCGACGTTGTCATGCTCGTCTTTGCCGTCGGGAACCTCGTCCAGCGGCAGGTTGGGGAGCGTGGCGAGGTGGAGGTCGAGCTCGGTGGTGACAGTGCGTTCTTCAGCTTCAATGGCTGCCATCTCGTCTTTGAGCGCGGCGACCTCGGCTTTCAGGCGTTCGGCAAGCTCCAAGTCTTTGGTGGCCATCGCCTTGCCGATTTCCTTGGATGCGGCGTTGCGGCGCTCCTGCTTGCCCTGGATCTCGGTCACAAGGCGGCGGCGGGTTTCGTCGAGTTCCAAAAGGCGCGGCGATTCTGCGCCACGACCACGGCGCGCCATGCCGACGTCGAAGGTGGCGGGGTTTTCACGGATTGCTTTGATGTCGTGCATGGAAAATCACCTGGCAGAAGACTTGAGGCCTAATGGCCTGATTTGCGCCGCCGCTCAAGCCCTTCGCGCTAATCCTGATGGCCTCTTATCGTCGAACGCTGGCAACCTCGCAGCCGGACATACCTCAAGACGGAGTCTTCTCCACGACAGCGCCGTCGGTTTTTTCGCCATCCGCCGCCACAGTTTCCTTGGCGCGGTTGCGTTCGATCAGCCCTGCGAGCCAGATCGAGACCTCGTAAAGAAGGAGTGTTGGCAGGGCAAGACCAATCTGGCTGATCGGGTCCGGCGGGGTCAGGATCGCGGCGGCGACGAAGGCTATGACGATGGCGTATTTTCGCTTGTCCTTCAAGCTCTGGCTGGTGATCAGCCCTGCCCGCACCAAAAGCGACGAAACAACCGGCAGCTGGAACACCAACCCGAACGAGAAGATCAGCGTCATGATCAGGCTCAGATATTCGGAAACCTTGGGCAGCAGCGAAATCTCGATGCCGTCGCCGCTTTGCT
>JANMQE010000461.1:0-10184 GCA_031370195.1 Phyllobacteriaceae bacterium | reverse complement strand
TCGCGCTTGAAGTAAATTTTCGCGCCGCCAAGATGTTGCGTCAGCCGTTCGGCGAAATACAGCGGCGACGGGCGGCCCGTGTAATGGGTATTCAGATGTTCCAGTTCGGCCTTGAAGGCCGGGTCGGCCTTGGCGTCAGTATAGGCCTGCTGCAATTCGAGGATCAGCGGCATCAGCGTTTCAGCAACGAATCTGCCGCCGAAAATGCCGAACATGCCCTGCTCGTCCGGACCGGTGCGGAAGGAATTGGGTTCTGCTGGCTTGTTCACTGTGTCGCTCCTGGCCGCGCATGTCTCACAGCGGCAAAAAAATCATTGATCAGGCCGATATCCTTGACGCCCGGCGCGCTTTCCACGCCGGATGAAACATCAAGGCCCGGCGCATTGGTGATCGCCAAAGCCTCGCCGACATTGCCTGCATTCAGTCCACCGGAAAGCATGTAATCCAGCCCCGGGTCAAGCGCGGCAAGAAGCCGCCAATCAAACGAAACGCCATTGCCGCCCGGAAGCTCGGAACCTTTGGGTGCTTTGGCGTCCAAAAGGAACTTGTCAGCGACGCCGGCGTAGGAGGCGATGGCATCAAGGTCAGCAGCGTCGCGGATGGAAATCGCCTTCATGACCGGCAGGCCATAGCGGGCCTTGATCTCTGCCACGCGCTCCGGCGTTTCATTGCCGTGCAGTTGCAGCCAATCGGGTTTCATGCCGGAGACGATAGCATCGAGAAGCGCATCATCGGCATCAACGGTCACCGCAACTGCCTCAGATTTGCCGATTGCCAGCTGGCGCAATGCGGTCGCCCGGTCGACCGGGACATTGCGCGGACTCTTGGCAAAGAAGATGAATCCGATCATTTCCGCGCGGTTTTCGAGCGCAATTCGAACGGTTTCCGCGCGTGAAAGTCCGCAGATTTTGATGGCTGGTTTCATGGCATCGGAGATAGTGTCAGACCGCGGTTGAGTCGAGCCAAATCAGCGCGTCCAACGAAAATTGGCCAAGCGTGGATCGGCGGCGAAGGTGGTATGGTCATATGAGATGCTGACCTGCGGGAAGTCGCAGAGCGCCGAGACGCCGTGCGGCCCGACTTTGATGCGCCATGTCTGCCAAGACTTGGACTTTTTGGCCGCGAAAGCACGGGGTTTTAATACCGCGAGGTTCAAACCCTTTTCCGGGTCGCGGACAGACCTATAGCGGATTGCCTCTGCGTTTGCACGGCGGGCACGGTCGGCAAAATTTTGGCAGGCTTGATAATCGACGAGGTCAGACAGCTCCAGACCAAAAAAGGCGGGGGATGACAAATCGACAATGGCTGGCGATTTCACTGGGACAGCAAAGGCGCTGAAATCGGTCGGCGCATCGGGGAACGGCGTATCGGGCGACTCGGCGAAGAACAGCAAACGGTAGAAAGAAAGTTCGGCAACGGCGGTCCCGACCTTTTCCGATGCGTAAAACACGCCCTCTGTCTTTCCGGCGCGGCGGAAGCGGGAACCGTTTGGATAGGGCGCATAGCGGAAGGGAGCGGCGAGGATATAATCGAGGCCATCACATTCGGGCGCAAATGAGGGCTTGGTTTCATCCAGCATGCGTTCAAGCAACGCCTGCTCACTGAGAGAATCAACCAGTTTCAATGTCGAGACGCGGTGCTGGGCTTCGACCAGCCGCCAGACATCGCTATTGAATGGCACAGTTTGAAGCGCGTCAGACAAGCGCGCGCCTTGCATCGAGATAGGCAAGCGTATCCATCAGGCCTGCAATGGAGCGGATTTTCTGTGCCGGTGCGCCGCCAAGCGCACGGTTGTCATTTTGCAGCCAAGCGCAAGCGACCTTGTCATCGCCGCCAACGATGGCATCCAGCGAGCGGAACAGGCGGACGAACAACAACGCTATCTCGAATGGCTTTGATCCCGGCTCCAACTGATACCGCCCCGCCCGCATCCGCGATAGCGAAGCCTCGGAAAGGCCGATGATGCCCGACAGCGCATTGGCAGCCAGACCAAGACGTTCCGCAGCGCGAAGGGTCGCTTTGCTGAGAACTGCGGATTCGGCGGTTGGGGCGGGTGCGGGCTTGAGAAGCGCTGACATGATTGATCCTTTCTGCAGAAAGAATATCTCACATTTCCTTCACATGCAAGGCCATCAAAACTCAATTGCCTGCAATGCCGCGCCGTTCCTCTTCAACCACGCCTTCGCCTTGTCCATCTCAAATCCCGCCTCATGGCAAAGCTCCTTGCACAGCTTCCAGAATTTCGGGCCATGGTTCATTTCCGTGAGGTGAGCGACTTCATGGGCGACCAAGTAGCCGATGACGGGTCTTGGAGCCATCATGATGCGCCAAGAGAAGGCGAGGTTGCCGTCGGATGTGCATGACCCCCAGCGGCTTTTGGTGTCCTTGAAGCGGATGGATTTGACCTTCTTGCCGCATTTATGCGCCATCTGCAGCGCCATTGGTTCTATGTCGCGCTTGGCTTCTTTCTTAAGGAAATCCTGCAGTCTCCGGCCAAGGTGGGCGCGCTCGCCGTGAACCATCAGGTACGGACCGTCTTCATCTGACGCCTGCTCGACAGAGCCGCGCTTGGCCGGTTCATGAAGAATAAGGTGTGCAAGCCCTCGCACTGGAAGTTTGACGCCGGGGCGCAGTTTCGGCTTGTCGGGATATTTGGCGAGTTTGGATTCCAGCCAACCCTGGTGGCGGAAGAGAAAGCTCTCGACCTCTCGCGAAGGCATGCCGGGCGGCACGGTCATCTTCAACCCGCGGCCGCCGGTCTCGATGCGCAGTGTCAGGCGCGAGGCGCGGGCGCTTTCGGTGATACGCAACGTCAGCGACCGACCGGCCACCTCGTGCTCGCGCTCGAAGCTTTTCAGCGGTTCTTTTTTCAATGCAGTGCGGAGAAAGCCGAAGACCATCCCACAATCCTAGGCGATTCGCGGAATCTTGTCGAAAATGAAAACGCCGACCTTTTCGGGCCGGCGTCTGGTTTTTCAATTGAAGGGTTGATCAGTCGATCCTGGTGTCAGGAACCGACTTGCCGCGCTTGGCGATGCCGGTTTCGCGCGATGCGTTACGCTTGGCCATGAAGCGGTCGAAGTCTTCCTGGTCCTTGGCGCGGCGCAGTTCGCGCAGTTCCTCTTCGAAGTCAGCGCGCAAGTCATCGAGCTTGCGTCGCTCTTCGTTCAAGCGTTCGATTTCTTTGTCCCGCCAGTCGTCAAAGGCAACGTTGCCTGTGGCGCTGTAGCCGCGCGGACCGCGGCCCCAGCCACGGAACATGCCATCAACTGTGGCATTGGCCTCGCGCTTGAAGCCGTCAAAGCGGTCGCCGAAGATGATGTAGGCGAGCATGGCAAGGCCTAGAGGCCAGAAAACCATGAAGCCGCCGACAGTCAGGGCAACGGTTGCCGGGGTCCAAGCCGGACGGAGCATTGTGGACGTGTTCATGTGCATAAATCCTCATGCAGGTGACCCTCGCCCAATACGGTTCATCCGTTGGTACTCGGTCGTTCCGGCAGAAATCCTGCCGCTCAATACGACATGGGAATGAAAAACCGCCGATTCAAGAACTGTCGAAAAATACCGGCTCAGCCCTTGAATCGGTGTCTTTTCAGTCCATCAAGGCCGAGAATGGCAACACCGATCACAAGGCCCCAGAAAGCAGAGCCAATGCCGAAGAATGCAAGTCCTGAAGCTGTCGTCGCGAAGGCGGCGATGGCGGCGGTGCGGTCGCTTTCTTTCGACAGGGCGATGGTCATCGCGTTCGCGAGCGGGGCCATCAGCGCAAGGCCCGCGACAAGCGCGATCAGGCCTTTCGGCAGGCCCGCCAGCACCGAGACGAAGTAACCACCGCCAAGCGCCAGCACCAGATAGCAAAGCGCATAGACCGGGCCCGTCAGCCAACGCTTTTCATGGTCAGGATGCGCGTCAGGGCCGGTGCATATGGCGGCGGATATGGCGGCAAGGTTGGTGGTGTGGCCTCCGAACGGCGCAGACAACAGCGAGAAGAAACCCGTGACCGAGATCAGCTTACCCGCTGGCGGATGGTAATCGGCAGCACGCAGGACAGCGAGACCGGCCAGGTTCTGGCTCGCCATTGTGACCAGATAGAGTGGCAGGGCAAGACCCAGCGCCGCACCGAATGTAAAATCCGGGCCGATCCAGACGGGGATCGTCACAGTAAAGGCGGGAGCCGATTGCGACATTCCGAGGAATGCCGCAAGAGCGATGCCGCCGATCAAGACGCCGAGAACAGCAAGCGCCGGGTTCCAGAGGCGCAGCAGGAAGAAGGCGGCGACGAGCGGCAGCACGAGCAGCGGGTCTGCGCCGGACACTTTGGCTGCGGCGATGACAAAGCTGGAGAGGATGCCTGCCAGCATGCCTGAGGAGACCGAAACCGGAATGCGCGAGACAAGCTTCATCAGAGGCGAGTACAGGCCGGTGACAATCAGTGCAAGCGCAGTCACGATGAACGCTCCAACCGCAGCATGGATGTCAAAGCCTGACGATGCCGCGATCAGCGCCGCGCCGGGGGTGGACCATGCGGTCACAATCGGCATCCTGTGGCACCACGACAGAATTGCAGTTTCTGCAACCATTGCAAGGCAGATGGTGGTGACCCACGAGGCGATTTGCTCCGCGCTTGCACCGACCGCAACCGCGGCTGATACGACGAGCGCGATGGTTCCACCAAATCCGACGATGGCGGCAACCAGTGCAGAGGCGATGACCGAGGCGCGCATGTCAGTTGGCTTCCATGGATCGCAGCATGTCAAGAACCGTCTTCTCCAAGAGCGCCAAATCTTGTGGCCGGGACAGACGATGGTCGCCATCGCGGATCAGCGTCAGCGTAACACGGTCGGCCGGGAGATGGGTTACGAGCTTCAAAGCATGGCCAAAGGGAACGTCGTCATCCATCTGACCCTGCAAAATGTGGACCGGACAATGTGTATCAAGTATGCCGGAAAGCACGCGATTTTCTCGACCGTCGTCTAAAAATACTTTCGACCAGCGATTGGGCTCGGGCAGATAATCCGACTTTTCTTCAAACCAACCCTTGGTTGCCAACTCGCTCCGTTGCGCCTCTGTCATTATCGGCTCGATCAAATCCATGGAGAAATCGGGCGCGGGGGCGATCAAAATGATGCCTTTGATGCGATCCCCCTCGCCCGCTTTGCGGAGTTCAGCCGACAGGCGCAGGGTGATCCACGCCCCCATCGATGATCCGACAAGGATGCACCGGTCCGGCGCTGCATGTCGAAACATCACAAGGGCCTCCGCGACCCATTTCGAGATTGTGCCGTCACGCCAATGGCCGGATGACTGCCCATGGCCGGAATAGTCGAAGCGCAAAAGTGGAAATTTGTGAGCCTCTGCCACGCTATCCAAATAGTCGGCCTTTGAACCATGCATGTCTGAACGCCAGCCGCCTAACCAGACCAGGCCACAACCTGTGCCGTCACGTTTCAAGTAGGCGAGCCTTTCGCCCAAGATGTCATAATGGCTGACCATGCGCTGCCCGGATTCTGGTTGATCTGCCGGTCTTGCCATGGCCAAGGGCGCTTGCAAAGGCCGGAATTTGCCAATCGGGGCCGGAAATGGCCGCGCAAGACGCATCAGGTCTTGACATGAGCCACTTCCCGCGCACATTGCGGCCATCAAAAACATCAGGAGTTCACGCCCATTCGTCGTCCCTTCAGAGCACCGCCTGCCGCCGTCAAGGATGGCCCTAAATCAAACCGCGATATCCGCGTTCCCAAAATCCAGTTGATTGATGCGGAAGGCAAGAATGTGGGTGTAGTCAACACCTTCGATGCCTTGGCAATGGCTGAAGAAGCCGGCCTTGATCTTGTGGAGATTGTGCCGAATGCTGAACCGCCTGTTTGTAAGATCGTTGATCTGGGCCGCCTGAAGTATCAGACGCAGAAAAAAGCCGCTGAAGCGCGGAAGAAACAGAAAATTGTCGAAATCAAAGAAATCAAAATGCGTCCGGGCATTGATGATCATGATTATGATGTGAAGATGCGGGCAGTGCGCAGATTCTTTGAAGAGGGTGACAAAGTTAAAGTTACACTCAGGTTCCGTGGCCGCGAAATGGCGCATCAGGAACTGGGCATGAAACTTTTAGAGCGGGTGAAAGAAGAAACCTTGACTATTGCCAAGGTGGAAGCAGAGCCCAAGCTCGAAGGCCGCCAGATGATGATGGTTTTAGCGCCCAAGTAAACCGTAATCCAACCGTTTAGAATTCTGACAGCCCGCTGACAAAACCCGTCAGCGGGCTGTCAGCTTGTTTAGGACATGATGTTTTCTCAGTGACACACCGGGTGTCCAAAAATGGAGACGACCATGAAAGACCTACTGCGCCGCAACTTACTTATCCTTATGCTCGGTGTAACCAGCGCTGTTGTTATTGCCCCATTCGCCTTTGATGTTTCAGCATTGGCGAGCGACGGAGACTCGGATGGAGACTCAGACAGCGGTTCTGATGGTGATTCCGAAAGCGATTCTGATGGTGACTCAAGTCATGATTCTGACAGCGACTCTGACCTTGATTCTGAAAGCGATGATTCTGGCGACGATAGTGACGAAGACTCAAACGACAATAACGATAGTTCCAGTAACAGCCAGAATGACATCAAGCTCAATGGCGTCAACAAGCATCTCAGCAATGACGACGGCACCGCTGATCAAGGTAAGGGCGACAACTAACCAAACTAACAATCGTTTGGATTCTGGTGCTCCCCCGCATCGTGCCAACGAGGTTGACTAATCGCCATGGTCAACAATCCGATCGTTATGAAGCGATCAGTGCAATAATGCACTGGTCGCTTCAATCAATTTGAACTAGTTTCAAGCTTGGAGTTCTAAGGTTTATCGGAAATGACGGCAAATACAGCACTCACGCGTCGGCAATTCCTGATTTTGTTGAGCTTGGGCGCGATGTCCCTTGCCATCAATCCAGCCATGGCAAAAGATGGTGACAGTGGTGATTCCGATTCTGGCGGTGATAGCGATTCTGACAGCGACTCGGATAGCGATGATGACGATGGCAGCAGCCATTCAGGAAAAGGCAGCGGCCGGATAGATCCAGACAAGATTCGTGATGCGATTGTTTCTGGAAAGGCAATTCCGCTTTCCAAGGCGATGTCAGTTTTGCGAGAAGCGACTGACGACAGGGTTATTGATGTTCGACTGATCTCTAACGGTTCAAATTTTGATTATCGGTTCAAAGTAATCTCAGACCGCGGCAAAGTTAAAACTATCAAAATGGATGCAAAGACCGGACGCATTGGTCGTTTCCTTGGGATGTAATGATGCGTCTGTTGTTTGCGGAAGATGAACAAGCCATTGCTGACCACGTTCAATCAGCGTTGCAGGACGCTGGCTTTGATGTGCATCACGTCAATAATGGGCCGGAAGCATGGGAACTTGGTAGCGATGGCGATTTTGACGCCATTATACTTGACCTCGGATTGCCTGGTCTTGATGGCATGACGCTGCTTAAACGTTGGCGACGCGATGGGGTTGAAACGCCTGTCATTGTCTTGACTGCGCGTGGAAGTTGGATGGAACGCGTTGACGGCTTTGAAGCGGGTGCTGATGACTACTTGCCAAAACCATTCCGTACAGAAGAGCTTATAGCCCGTATTCGCGCGCTGTTGCGTCGTGCAATTCCAAAAAGTAGTGGGCGGCTTTCTAACGGACGCATTCAATTTGATGAAAACAACATGAGCGTCAAATTGGACGGAAAGGCATTGGATTTATCACCTCTGGAATCCAAGGCTGTGCAATATTTGCTTTTACGCGCAGGCAAAGTGATTGCACCCAGTGAATTGGCTGAGAATGTGCAAGGGCGCTCAGACGAAGCGGGAAACAATGCTGTCGAGGCTATGATAACGCGGCTGCGCAGAAAATTGGGTTCTGACGCTATTTTGACGCGCCGCGGCTACGGCTATTATATGCCTGAGCATCTGGAATGATGCGTTCACTTGCGGCACGGCTTTTTGCCGCTGCTCTTATATCGGTTACTCTTGCGCTTGTTTTGACTTGGCTTGCGCTGTCGCAGTTGTTCGCCAATTTTGAAGCCGGCGAGTATAAACGCGAATTGCAAGCAGTCGCGGACACGATCATTTCAAATATGGGCGTCAATAAAGGCACGTTGATACTGAACCGGGAGCCTACCGATGCACGTTATGAGATTGCGGCAGGAGGGCGTTATTGGCAAGTCGATAGTCTATCTGGTTTTAGCAAGCGATCCCGTTCGCTTTGGGATATCAAAATTATAACAACAGGCGAGTTAAAGTCAGGCTCAAATCTTTTGGTTGCAGATGGCCCAGATGGCGAACCGTTGATGGTACTTTCTCAGGAGGCAACACTGGAACGTGGGGTTGTCGAGTATCCACTCGTGGTTCAGGTGGCCGCAGACCTGAACGAATATACTGAGGCTTTGGCCAGTTTTCGGTCCGGCATTTTGAAAATGCTGATATTGACCGGGTTGTTTCTGTTGTCGGCAGCCGCGTTACAAATCTTCGTCGGCCTTCAGCCGCTGTTTAACGTGCGCAAGGCCGTGAACGCATTGCGCGAAGGTCACGTTTCGCAAATCGCGATCAAAGGCCCTGAAGAAGTTCGCCCGCTCATTTCCGAAATAAATACGCTCATGGCTGACAATCAAGCTGCCGTCACGCGCGCACGGGCCCGTGCCTCTGATCTTGCGCACGGGTTAAAAACGCCCCTGACGATATTGGCGCAAATTAGCGAGACGCTGGATAACAACGGCGACAGTAAAAATGCGCAGATGATGGATCAACAGGTCGCGACCATTCGCAGCCGTGTGGACCGGCAACTCGCATTGGCGCGGGCGGGCAATCCGCACAACGCTGCGATAGACATCAAATTAACGATTGACCGATTGATAAATGCGACCAAGCCACTTTTGGATCGCAAGAATATTGTGATCGCAGCCGACACTCCGCTCGGGCGTTTCATCGCTGTTGACGCTACGGATTTTCTTGAAGCAGTTGGCAACATTGTTGACAATGCTGCTCGCCATGCGCGGACAAAGATTGTGATTTCGGTCGCACAAAACAACAAATTTTGGCGCATTACTGTGAATGACGACGGTCAAGGCATTATCGAAAGCGAACGCAATTCAGCGCTTGAACGCGGTCACCGCGTTGACAAGAGTGGCGACGGAACGGGATTGGGTCTTTCTATTTCCAAGGAAATCTTGGAAGCATATGGTGGGTCGATTTCCTTGGGTGTTTCCGATACGGGAGGGCTTTCTGTGGATATGGATTGGCCTAGAACACAAAACCGTCAGGGTTTGGGAAATGATTCAGAATGAACGACTCTTCCGCTAGAACTGCCGATCATATCGAGCTGAGCCGCTTTCAACGCCGCCGCCGCCTCAATATCTTCATAGCAATCATATGCTTGTCGGCGATGTTATTGGTCACGCATCACGCCTGGGCTGATTGGCGTGTCAGTTTCACGATCAGATCGTTCGGGATTGTGCTGATTACCATCGGCATAGTAGGCCGTATGTGGTCGACACTTTATATCGGCGGGAGGAAATCCAACGAGGTGGTGACCGAAGGCCCATATTCGGTCACGCGCAATCCATTGTATTTCTTCTCCTCCATTGCTGCATTGGGTGTGGGAGCACAAACGGGCTCCATCGTCATGGCTATTTTTGTCGGGTTGCTTTGCCTGTTGGCATTTTTAATCGTGATCAGGCGCGAGGAAGCTTTCTTAAGCCAAGCATTTGGACAGCCCTATGCCAATTATTGCGCACGCGTGCCACGGCTTTTTCCAAAATTTTCCCTGTTTCGCGATCCAGAAACAGTCACGGTTTTGACCAAATTGGTGTACCGTACATTGGTAGATGGTTTGCTTTTCTTTGTCGCTGTACCGCTGTTGATGCTGGTAGACTACGCGCAAACGGCGGGATGGTTGCCGGTTTTCTTGCGACTTTACTGATATAGCAATGAATCTTGTACCGTGCTGTTGCACTTCACTTCGAGTGAAGTTATAACGCCGCGCTGAAACCGCCCGGCAGGGCATGCCGTGGCGGTTTTCCATGCTTGCAGCTCAACGGGTCAGTTAAGCCGCATCCCCTATATTTAAGGAGAGCAAAATGCCCAAGATGAAGACCAAATCCGCTGCCAAAAAGCGGTTCAAAATCACTGCGACCGGCAAAGTTT
>JANMQE010000439.1:0-2207 GCA_031370195.1 Phyllobacteriaceae bacterium | reverse complement strand
CCTTGCTCGCGGGCGCGCTGCACCGTGCGTTGAACCATGGACGCATCGATGTCGTTTGTGAAAACGGTTCCGCCGATCAATCTGGCTGCGGCGACCGTAAAATTTCCGTATCCACAACCGAATTCCAACGCGTCGATCGCCCCTATGCAACCCAATTCATTGAGCACGCACTCGGGATCGAAGAACGTATTCCAGTATTCCTCGTCCGGCATTCCACTCTCGCGTGCTTTCACTTCGTCAGATTCCTATTCGGTTGTGTCACGAATGTCGCTCGGTTTGTTCGTTGCCAGCGGGGATTCGACATTGTACATTGCTTGATAAGCAAACGTGAACGTCAGTCTCGGAAAGACGGCCCTACTCGAAAGAAGTATCCAACCATGAAACGCGTCACTATCTTACTTGCTTGCTTTTATCTGCTCAGTTGGATTGGCATCTCAAGTCAGCCGCTCATTGCCCAGACGCAACCGAATATCGTCTTCATCCTTGCGGATGATGTCGGCGTACACGACCTTTCGCTTTATGGCAGCAAGTTCTTTGAAACGCCGAACATCGATCGCCTTGCAAAAAGAGGGATGAAATTTACGCAAGCGTACTCCGCCAGCCCGCTTTGTTCGCCGACCCGCGCCAGTATCATGACTGGACTATACCCCGCTCGAATCGGCATCACGGCGCCCGAATGCCATCTACCCAAGTCGGTCGTAGATAAACATCTTGTCGCATCCGCTTCTCCCAATCAAAAGGCACTATCGGCAGAGAGCATTACTCGCTTCGCCACGAGCTATTACACCTTGGCCGAAGCATTGAAAGCAAATGGCTACTCCACTGCCCACTTCGGCAAGTGGCACCTCGGACCGGAACCTTTCAGTCCTCTCCAGCACGGTTTCGATACGGACGTTCCGCATACTTCGCAGCCGAGTCCACTCGGTGCGGGATTTTTCTATCCGTTTCACGTTTGGAAGAATCATGGCAAGCCGGGCGACAACTTAGAAGATTTATTGGCCGATGAGGCCGTGCGATTCATTGAAGAACATAAAGACAAGCCGTTCTTCCTCAACTACTGGTCATTCCAAGCCCACTCACCATGGCAAGCGAAAGAAAAGCAGATCGACAAGTATCGGGCCAAAGCGGATCCAGATTCTCTCCAACGAAATCCCGTCTATGCAGGAATGGTCGAGACTCTCGACGCAGTGGTTGGTCGACTCGTGACAGCACTCGAGAAAGCCAATGTACTCGACAATACTCTGATCATCTTTACGTCCGACAACGGCCCGTACTTCAAAGCCAACAAAGAACACATGCCAACCGAGTTCCATCAAGTACCAGTATCGAGCGCGGCTCCGCTTCGAGAAGGCAAAGGGACGATCTTCGAAGGGGGTACTCGCGTTCCTCTAGTTGTCAGTTGGCCAGGCAGAGTGAAGCCTGGAACCGAAAGCAACGCTTTAACGCAGAGCACGGATTTTTTTCCTACTCTTGCCGACATGCTTAGCCTAAAACTACCGAAGGATGCGCGCTTCGACGGCAAGAGCATGCGGTCCGTATTCGAAGAAAACAAAAGTCACAACGAAGAAATCTTCTGCCACTTCCCAACCGGGGGTCGTCCTGCCAGTTCCATTCGTCAAGGCGATTGGAAGCTGATACGCTGGTATTGCGACAACGCGGACCAAACCGATCGACACGAACTTTACGATGTTGCGGACGACATCGGTGAATCCAACGACTTAGCGGCCAAGCATCCCGACCGTCTAAAGCAAATGGCCAAGCGGCTAGAAATTTTGCTCGCGGATACGGAAGCTGTCATCCCCAAGCCCAATCCAAAATTCGTTCCCAATACAGCCGGAAAATTGAAGGCCCACGAATAGCCTAGGTCAGTCGCTCCGTCGACTGACGTCCGCGTTTGTTCCAACTCAACGGTGATCGAGTGTCCTTTTTTTCTAAACAATTTTTTGGAAGTCGTGTCGCATGTGCTGTTTCGGCTACACTGACCGCGAGTCGCGGAGCGACGTCGCCCACGAATCGTAGGTCAGTCGCTCCGTCGACTGACGTCCGCGTTTGTTCCAACCCAACGGTGATCGAGTGTCCTGTTTTTCTAAACAATTTTTTGGAAGGCGGATCGCATGTGCTGTTTCGGCTGCACTGACCGCGAGTCGCGGAGCGACGTCGCCCACGAATCGTAGGTCAGTCGCTCCGTCGACTGACGTCCGCGTTTG
>JANMQE010000423.1:0-2031 GCA_031370195.1 Phyllobacteriaceae bacterium | reverse complement strand
AGGTCGGCTTAGCTGAGCGGGTTTCGCGCACGGCGAAAGCAGGACCAGTGGCGGCTGCGGTGTCGTCATTGACGCTGCGTGCGACGTCTCCTTGCGGATCCGGCAAAGCGACAGAACCTTCCTCATTTGTGTCTGACTGTTGGGGCGACCGCGACGGCGCGCTGTCAAATACGCCGTCGCTGACTTCGACAAGTTGGCCGCTGCTGTTTTGCTCGAAGACTTCAGCTTGGGCGCCCGGTATGGCAAACGAAAAGACTGCAAAGGCGCTAATGGCTAAAGTGGAAACGCAAGCGCGGCGCATTTTTTGATGCGGATATACAATATGCGGCATGGCTGATGCCCTTTATCTAAAATATGAAAAATATGTATTCGTTCTAAAATCACGATCACTGTAACAAAAATTTGAACATTGACTACATGGTCGAAATTCACGTTTTATTAATTGGCATTTTGCCAAGTGTGCTACTTCGTGTGCCACTTCAAAATCCTGCATCACCACATGAAGACATGTTTTTTATTCAGGTATACGAATCGACCTTTGCATTTACGAACATCTGTAGATGCGGACAAACACGCACACAAAGGCATGAAGTTTACGTTTGGATATATCCTGCCTCCCCTCCCTTTGACAACGGACAGACGCTCAAACGAAAAGCTCCCAAAGCGTCGGCAATGTCCACGCAAGCTAGAAAGTCAAAGAAGTCAAACTACGAGTGCTATAAAATTACACTGCAACCCGATCACATCGCGTCGGCAATGGCCTTCAAAAGTCCGACGCAATCTTCCGCATCAGCCAATTCACCGGTGGCATAAGACGGGATACCGAAGAGACAACCATTGTGAACCTTGAGTGCATGACCACCGCGTTGCTTGACCATCTGCAATGCCCGAATGTCATTCTTGCCATCCCCCGCAGCGATCAGGATCGGGTTCCTCGCCTTGACTGCAGGCAGCATGACTTCAATCGCTCCGGCCTTTCCTCGATTGTCTCGCGGTTCCATCGTGATACCCATCGGATGCATGTTGAATGTCATCGGCAACCCGCCGGACCGCCCTGCAACATCTGATAACCGTTCGGAAAAAAACATCTCGCAGTCCAGACGCCGGGGATGATCACCATCAACGAACAGCCCGAAGTAAGCACCCATCTGCTTCATGGTCACATCCGTCATGTCGGCTATGTATGCGTCAAGGTCGGACTGGAACACGCTGTAGTCAGGAAGCAATCCGTCGCCATAAATCAGATCCGGCGTGCCGGGAGATGCGATCACAAAGCCATCATTGGCCGCAAACGACAGGTCCGGAATGGCAGCGTAGCTTTGCTTGAGTTCTTCCAAGGCACGGGCAGAAGAAGGCACATAAACACCACCCTTTGCAACGATCTCTCTAACCGCAGGAATGATGTCCGGGTGGAGCGTCATCGCTGATTCATCTGCGCCGGACTTCATCGTAACAGTTCCATCCTGATCGAAAAAGCAGACCGGTTTGCCACCAGCCTCGATCTGCGCGAACAGACAGGAGAACCGTTGGACGTACGACAGCATCATGGTTTTTGTGAGCGCTGCCACCTGTGAAATTGTGAGCGCTGCAAATCAACGAGCAGACACATGACGTCACGAGGATACGTCACGTTGAAAAGGCAACAGACTGGCGCACAATCCAGCTCACAATTTCCAAACACAGCCAAACAAGACACCTCGTCAAGTCAACATGTTTTTCCTTGCAGCCATGGTGTTTTCCGCCCGTACTATGGGCGAACTTGCCCATCCCGGAACGGACTACGCTTTCCATCTTGCCGCCCTGCAGGCCTGCTCCGATGTCGATGAACGTGCCAGATACCTCACCGCCAACGGCTTCAGCACTGCGGCCCTCGTTGGCACCATCGCTCAAGGAGAACGACGCAACCAACGGATTGCAGCCTTTGCCCGGGAGAACGGGAGAATTTTGTTCAATCCCAAGAACCTCGACAGAACCGGTCGGTCCCTCGGCATCGGTCTGCAGCCACAGGTGAACTACGACACCATCGCCGAG
>JANMQE010000417.1:0-2969 GCA_031370195.1 Phyllobacteriaceae bacterium | reverse complement strand
CCATTTAAATCGAGTACGTTCCGAATCTGAAACTGTGGACGACCGACTGCTATAAGCATTTCTGGGCCGCAGTCATGTCAGGCGTTCGGCTACTGGCTGAAACGGGTGGCGGACCATGGTCAATCGAAGAGCGATTCTTGCAGGTGGCGGTATTGTCGCTCTCGCCGGGCTTGGCGCAACATATGCCGTCTTTCAAAGAATGGGTTCAATGGAGGACTACAACGCCTCCGTTGAAGAGACGCGCGCTGTGCTGAAGGATGCGCCTGAGACGCGTGATCTTGTCCGTTACGCCACTCTTGCGGCCAACAGTCACAACTCACAGCCTTGGCAATTCAAGGTCAGTCAAAGTGGCATAGACATCCTCCCGGACTTGACGCGACGCCTATCTGCCGTTGATCCGGACAATCACCATCTTTTCGCGAGTCTGGGCTGCGCGGCAGAGAACTTGGCGATTGCAAGCGCGATGCGCGGGAAATCTGGCCGGTTGAGCTTTAACGCATTGAATGGCGGCGCAGCTTCCCTCGCTTTTGATAATGCACCGATAACTGTTGAGCCTGCTCTTTTCGATGCGATCCCGAAGCGACAATCAACTCGTGGTGACTTCGACGGTAGGCCTGTTAGCGCCAGTGATCTGACCGCGCTTGTTGGAGCCGCGTCGATTGCGGGCGTCGATCTGGTATTAATAACGGAGCGCGCCCAAATCAACACGGTGCGAGATCTCGTGATCGCGGGCAACAGCGCGCAAATGGCAGACCCTGACTTCATGCGGGAGCTTAAGACTTGGCTTCGCTTCAGTCCCCGTGACGCCATGGAGACAGGCGACGGTCTGTTCGGCGCCTTGAGCGGCAATTCTGCCCTCCCTGATTGGCTTGGACCAATCATGTTCGATATCGTTTTCAAGGCGGCAGCGGAAAATGATAAATATGCGCGTCAGATAGTTTCTTCCGCGGGTGTTGCGGTATTTGTAGCTGCGAAAGACGATCCTGAACATTGGGTTCTGGCCGGTCGAGCTTGCCAGCGCTTCGCGCTTCAGGCTACCGCCCTTGGTCTCAAACACGCATTCATCAACCAGCCGGTCGAGGTCGCTGGCCTGCGCCCGGAACTGTCCGCGCTTGCAGGTCTCCCGGGGCGGCGGCCGGATCTTGTGATGCGCTTTGGCTATGGCCCGGCACTCCCTTACTCGGCACGCAGGCCGGTGGAAGATGTCTTGTTGGCATGATCACAAAGGCGCACAGCAACTGGAGAAAAACATGGTTCTGCTGTGTGGCCGGGGCATTTCTTCTGCTGTGGTCATTGTTCTTGCCGCCCGTTGCCGATGCGGTTAACGCTGAACAAGAAACGAGGCTCGACCAGTTTCTTCGGCAATCAATGGCCACGGGCGCAATACCCGGAATGGCGCTGGTGATCGTGAAGGACGGAGAAATTTCGCGCGCCAAGGGTTACGGCGTGACAGGCGATGGACTGCCGTTCACCGCAGACACCCCAATCCTCATTGCATCCCTGTCGAAAGCCATGACCGCAGCTGTTGCACTTATGCTGGTTGCGCAAGATCGCATCGACCTCGACGCTCCGGTGCGGCGCTATCTGCCTGAGTTCCGGATTGCGACCCCGGACGGCGGGGCCTCAATCACGGTCCGCCATTTGCTCAATCAAACAAGCGGACTGTCCGATCCGGGCTTTCCAGAGATGCGTTTGGCCCAGCCCGGCTCGCTTGCCGAAAGAGTTTCAAGCCTACAATCTGCTGTTCCGGAGGACATGCCGGGAGAAACGTTTCACTACTTCAATTCCAATTATGCTCTTGTTGCTCGGATAGTAGAGGCTGTCAGCGGCAAGCCTTTTGAAGTCGTTCTCGAAGACAGGCTGTTCGGGCCGCTCGGCATGGCCGGGACTAAAGCGGTCCCGACATTTGCGTTGGCGCAAAAGTTGAATGTGCCGCCTGCCGCCGGCCATGTGGCGGCATACGGGCAAGCGTGGCGCTGGCACGAGCCGGGCGGCTTCCTCGGCGGCCATGGCGGTGTCATCTCAACCGCCGCCGATATGGGCAAGTGGATGCGTTGGCAAATGACGGGGCAGCCAGACATCCTGCCGCCAGAACTGCGCACCCTGATGCAAACTCCGCCCGCCGGGTCAAGCTATGCGATGGGCTGGTTCCGGCAGACTGTGAACGGCGAAACTGCGATTTGGCATGATGGGGTTTTCTCAACTGTCTTTTCGGATATCGTTATCAAGCCGGAACAGGGTCTTGGTATCGTGCTTCTCTACGGCGTTGGCGGCGCGCTGCCAGCTGCTGTCACATTCCCGAACATACGCGCGGGCGCGCTCGCCATCGCCAGCGGAAAATCGCCGGAGCCGTCTGGAGTGTCCTCCGTCGCGATAGGTCGTTGGGCTGGTGCCGTGACGCTGTTCCTTACCAGCGCGGCGGTCATGGACCTGAGCAATTGGCGGCGGGCCGGAACCGCGCTGACATGGAGAGCTGCCGCAGGACAGGCGGCGCGCCTCATCCCGTTCATCTTTTTGCTTTCGCTGCCGCAAATTCTCCAGTTCGCCAGCGGACGGGCGTTCAGTTTTGAAGCCATTTTCTTTGCCATGCTGGACCTGACAGTGGGCCTCGCAATTGTCGGCGCGGTCCTTGCTTTGAGCGCGTTTTGCCGATTGGCGCTCATTGCGCGACATGGGCGGCGGCCTGGGCTGGCTGACGCGGGCAGACGGACATGAGCGCGCATTCGGCTATCGGGCATCCGGCTCTCGGAAGGAACAAATGACATGAAAAAGGCCGCAATGGTTTTCGGCGTCATCTGCGCATTGCTGGGCGGGCTTTGGCTGCTCCAGGGATTGGGGATCGTGCATGTGCGGCCAATTCTCTGCTTTGCCGATTGCGCCGCCATTCAAGGCCCTTCGCCGGCGTGGGCAGTGATCGGCGCCGTCACACTGGCGATCAGCGGTTTGCTCCTCTTCTGGTCGTTGAAGCG
>JANMQE010000549.1:0-3556 GCA_031370195.1 Phyllobacteriaceae bacterium | reverse complement strand
GAAACCATTGGTCCCAGCATATCCCGGCTCCGATTTTGCCAACCGCCGTTTCGTGCACCATGAAGCCGGTATCGCCTTCATCGAAGTACAGTTTTTCACTGTATCCCGGTGCATCCGGGATATGGCTTTTGCGATAGGTCTTTGAAACCCGTCCATCAGCATCCACCATCACCAATGAATTGAAATGGCGCGAGCCGTCTTTTTCAAACAATGAAACCGGCAGTACAACGCCAAGCTCTCTGGCAAGGCTTGCAAAGCGGCTGATAGTTGAATGACCCTCAAGCGGCTTTGCGCGCGCCAGATGTTTCCTGTCCGCGTCCATGCAAAAATAAATGCCTTCGAACAGTTCCTGCAAGACAATCAGTTTTGCACCACGCGCGGCAGCATGGCGGACATGAAGTTCCAGCTTGTCGAGGTTTGATTTCACATCATCGGAGCAAGCGATTTGGACGGCGGCTACTATCAAGTTTGGCATTCAGGTCTCCATTGAAATGGTCAACGGTCGTCAAATCGGCGCTACTTACGGAACGCATACTGCTCTTGCGTAATGCAATGCACCGACCCGCCGCCGGGGGCGATGGCGTTTACATCTACGGTGACCACTTTGCGATCCGGGTATGCAGCTGAAACCACGCGCACGGCTTCTTTATCACTTGGTATGCCATAGACTGGCAGGATCAGGCCGCCATTTGGCAAATAGAAATTGATGTAGGAACGGCAGAATACATCGCTCGTCACTGTCGCGTCGGCTGCTTCCGGCAGCATGATGATTTCCAGCTTCCGGCCTTTTGCATCTAACTGGTTTTCCAGAACGGTAAGGTTTTGCGCCAATATCCGGCCATGCATATCGTCCGGATCAGCGTTGCTTTCAAACAGAACGACGCCCGGGCGCACATAGCAGCACATGCCGTCGATATGACCGTCTGTCTCCAAATCCAAAGGATCGCCAGGCAGCCAGATGACTTTGTCAACGCCCAGCATCGCCTTGAGTTCAACCTCGGCAAACGCCTTGCTGATACCGGGGTTGCGGTTCGGATTGAGTATGGATGTCTCAGTCACGATAAGCGTTCCCTCACCATCGCAGGCGAGCGAACCGCCTTCGCAGTAAAGCCACGAGCGACGCACAGGCAGGCCTTGATTGTTCAGAATTTTCTCGGCGACAGCATCATCTGAATCAAATGGCGCGTGCTTGCCGCCCCAAGCGTTGAAGCGCCACGACACGCCGGCACCGGTGCCATCAGCGTTTTCCACAAATGTCGGACCGGAGTCGCGTATCCAGCAATCATCAATCGGCATTTCGAGGACCGTTGCATGATTGCCAAGCATCACACGTGCTTTTGCGGCGTGCCTGGGATGAGCAACCATCGTGACCGGTTCAAATTCGGCAATAGCGCGGGCAACGGCCACGTAGCCGGTTTGCACATCATCGAGCAGGTCTTCGTAAAGGTCCTTGCGGTGCGGCCATGCCATCCAAGTTTGCTCATGACGCTCATAGTCGGCAGGGCGGCGCACGGTGTCTCGCGTTGTATCTTTGTTGAACTTGGATGAATGGACGGTCACGATAAGGCTCACTTGTCAAACGGGTTGGGCGAAAGTTGACAGTTTCGGCATCCTCAATCAAACGAGAAGCATTCCCTTATTTCATGAATGGAATTCATGCATGAGACGCTATCGCAGCATTCCGCCGTTGCAGTTCCTGCTGGGGTTTGAGGCTGCCGCGCGGCTTGGCAGCTTTTCCAAAGCGGCAAATGAGCTTGGGCTGTCACAATCTGCTGTCAGTCATGAAATGCGTTTGCTGGAGCTTCGGATCGGGCAACCGCTGTTCTTGCGTATCGGACGCACTGTCAAGTTGACAGATGCTGGCCATGTCTATCAGCGCGTTGTGCGCGAGGCCTTGAATGAGCTTGATACTGCGCAGCAACGATTGGAGCCATTTCGCCGCCAAAGCAGCGTGGTCATCTACACGCCGCGTGACTTCGGGCGCCTCTGGATGTTGCCGCGTCTTGGTGCATTGCGTTCTGCTTGTCCTGATGTTCAGCCATGGCTCGATACGAGCGGTGCACCGATTGATTTTTCATCGATGGAATTCAGTATCGGGGTGATCTATGCGCAAGAGCCACCGACCGACCTCATTTGGATAGGCCTTGCAAGGGATTTGCGTGTGCCGATGGCGTCTTTCTCTGCGTTTCCTTCGTCGCCAATTCCAATTGAAACGCTTGCAACACGGTCGCTCATTCACGACGAAAAGTTACCCGGCTGGGCCCGGTTTTTTGAAGAGTTTGGCTACGCCGGCCCGATCGCTCCCAGCGATTTTGACTTCAATGACAGCGATACTGCGCTCGCCGCTGCAGAGGCCGGACTGGGGATTGTTTTGGCCAGCCAGACTCTCGCCGAAGCCGCGATTCAGGCAAACCGGCTTGTGCCGGTCTCGGATGTGATTTTTGATCCCAAGCGCAGTTGGTTTGCGGTCACCACTGAGCAGGAATTGACAAATCCGCACGCGGCAGCTGTTTGGCAATGGTTTGACAGCGTGAAGGCACAAGATTGAATTATCGCCGGAAATCCACCCGTACCCTTGCCACCGGCAATCCGTATTTCGTCACCAGCGCCGTGTTCTTCATCGTCTTGTTGTCGGCTGCAAACTTGAGCGTGTCGTAAAAGCGAACGATGTTCTCGCCTGGACCCTCATCAATATCGACGTAGTAAGAGAAGCGGGCGGTTTGGCCGGAGACTTTGACAGTTGCAGTTCCCACCACGTCCTCGCGCGTGCCGGAGTATCGGCCTTCGCCGGTCTTGGTCATGCGCCAGGTCTTGCGGTTTTTGATGCCGTCAGAATAGGTGAAGTCTTCAACAAGTGTCAGCTTGCGGCCGTTCCAGTGGCCGGTGAGCTTGACCTTGAAGTCGCGCTTCACGCCGTTGATGGCAGCGAATTTGCCGTCGGCAATGGTCTTGCCGGTGAAAAATTTGATCAGCGCGTCTTCGGCCTTGGCCGGTACAGCGCTGAGCATGAGGCTGGCGCAAAACAGGGCAGCGACGGTTCTGGAAACGATGGACATAGTGGGGAACTCCTTCTTGCGCAGTTTACGCACCAAGGAGCCCGCCGGATTTATCTCCCCCAGCTTCGCAAGCTCGCCCACGTCTTGCGGTCCAGCACAAACCGTTCGATGGATACCGGTCCGGCAGCAATCGAATTCATCATGCCGTTGCCAGCGTGTTGAAAACCGCTTTTCTGGATCACCCGGCGGGAAGCCGGGTTGGACAGGCGGCAGGAAGCGGTAATCAGCGGAACGTCGGTATCGCGAAACGCAAGATCGACCAGAGCATGCGCGGCTTCCGTGGCAAAGCCTCGGCCCCAGAAGGGTTCGCCCAGCCAATAGCCGAGCTCCAGGCCGTTGCCCTTGGATGAATCCAGCCCCGCGCAACCGATGAACCGCCCTGTCGCCGCCATGGTCACCGCGTACATGCAGCCGTTCGGTCCGCCGTCCCTGACGCGCCCGATGAATGCGTGGGCATCGCGCATCGAGTAGGGGTGCGGCATGCGCGCCACCATCGAGGC
>JANMQE010000299.1:0-4573 GCA_031370195.1 Phyllobacteriaceae bacterium | reverse complement strand
CTCTGCAGGTCGTTGAAATCAGGGCGCATGCCTTGGACTGCGGTAATCTGCGACTTGGCGAGGTCGCTGTCCTGCGGCGGCACGGACGCATTGAGAAACAGCCAGCGCGCAGCCTCGCCGCCGGTTTCAACGTCACCGGTTTCGAGAGGCAGAAAAAGGGTCTTGATCGCGCCGTCGTCCATGGGGGGCTCCATATCCGGAACTGAAGGAAGACGGCTAAACTCGAACCTCGGCGCTGCCCCTCATCCGTCCGCTTCGCGGCCACCTTCTCCCCGCAAGTGGCGGGGAGAAGTAAAAGTGCGGTTGATTACTCGCCAGCGTCGTCGCTCTTTTCGCGCGCGAGTTCCTTGCCGGTGGCCTGATCAACGACCTTCATCGACAGGCGGACCTTGCCGCGCTCGTCAAAGCCCATCAGCTTGACCCAGACCTTCTGGCCATCCTTGACGACGTCCGTTGTCTTCTGGACGCGATCGGCAGCCAGTTGCGAGATATGGACGAGTCCATCGCGTGCGCCGAAGAAGTTGACGAAGGCTCCAAAGTCAGCGGTCTTGACGACCGTGCCTTCGTAAATCATGCCAACTTCCGGCTCAGCGACGATGGAATGAATCCACTTCTTGGCGGCTTCGATTTCCTTGGCGGATGAGGAGGAAATCTTGACGGTACCGTCGTCGTCGATGTTTATCTTCGCACCGGTCTTTTCGACGATTTCGCGTATGATCTTGCCGCCGGTGCCGATCACTTCACGTATCTTGTCGGTCGGGATCGACATCTGCTCAATGCGCGGGGCAAATTCGCCGAGTTCCGCACGGCCTTCGGTGATGGCATTGCCCATTTCGCCGAGGATGTGGATGCGCCCGGCCTTGGCCTGCTCCAAAGCGACCTTCATGATCTCTTCGGTGATGCCTTCGATCTTTATGTCCATCTGCAAGGCAGTGATGCCGTTGGCGGAACCCGCCACCTTGAAGTCCATGTCGCCCAGATGATCTTCATCGCCCAGAATGTCGGACAGGACGGCAAAACGGTCGCCTTCCTTGATGAGGCCCATCGCAATGCCGGCCACCGGCGACTTCAGCGGAACGCCCGCATCCATCAGAGCCAGCGAGGTGCCGCAGACGGTTGCCATTGACGACGAGCCGTTGGACTCGGTGATCTCGGAGACAGCGCGGATGGTGTAGGGGAACGCATCCTTGCCCGGAAGCATCGGACGTACAGCGCGCCATGCAAGCTTGCCATGGCCGATTTCGCGGCGACCGGGCGAACCCATACGACCGGTTTCGCCGACCGAATAGGGCGGGAAGTTGTAATGCAGCAGGAAGGTTTCCTTGTACATGCCGGTCAATGAATCGACATACTGCTCGTCTTCGCCGGTGCCGAGCGTTGCAACAACGATAGCCTGTGTCTCGCCGCGGGTGAACAGCGCCGAACCATGCGTGCGCGGCAGAAGTCCGACTTCCGAAACGATCTTGCGAACGGTCGAAAGGTCACGGCCATCAATGCGCGATCCGGTGTCAAGAATGTTCCAGCGCACGACCTTGGCTTGAAGCGACTTGAAGACTGAACCGATCTGCTCAGCATTCCATGCCGGCTTTTCAGCGCCTTCTGGATGCAGCGTTGTAAACACTTTCTTCTTCGCAGCATCGACGGCTGCGTAACGATCCTGCTTGTCGATGATCTTGTAGGCGGCGGAGAGTTCGTCGGCCACGAGGCCGGACATGGTGCTTTCCAGCTCGGACAGATCTTCTGGCGTGTAGTCGCGGGCATCCTTGGCGGCGACTTCTGCCAGCTTGATGATCGCGTCGATTACCGGCTGGAATTCGCGATGGCCGAACATGACGGCACCAAGCATCGTCTCTTCGTCGAGTTCCTGCGCTTCCGATTCCACCATCAAAACCGCGTCGCCGGTGCCGGCGACCACGAGGTCGAGCTTGGTTTCCGGCATTTCGTCAACATGCGGGTTGAGCACATATTTGCCGCCGATAAAGCCAACGCGGGCAGCGCCGACCGGGCCCATGAAGGGAACACCAGAAAGCGTCAGCGCGGCGGACGCGCCGATCAGCGAAACGATGTCCGGGTTGTTCTCAAGGTCATGCTGGATGACCGTGCAGACAACCTGCGTGTCATTCTTATAGCCATCGGCAAACAGCGGGCGGATCGGGCGGTCGATAAGGCGCGAGACGAGGGTTTCGTTCTCGGACGGACGGCCCTCACGCTTGAAATAGCCACCCGGGATCTTGCCGGCGGCATAGGTCTTTTCCTGATAGTTGACGGTGAGCGGGAAGAAATCCTGGCCGGCTTTGGGTGACTTGGCGGAAACGACGGTGGCGAGAACGACGGTTTCGCCGTAGGTCGCAAGCACCGCGCCGTCAGCCTGTCGGGCGATCTTGCCGGTTTCGAGGATGAGCGGACGGCCGCCCCATTGAATTTCAACTCTGTGGGTTTTGAACATGTCTTGTCCTTTGTAGCGCAAAGCCTGAGTGCCAGACCAATGGTCCGCACGCCAAACCCTGCACGCGTGCCGGAGCGATTCCGGCGTTTCATCGTGGTGGACGGGCCACGGGCAAGACAGCAGGACGTCCGGGGAGAAGCCCAAGCGGGCGGCCTGCAATCCTGCCCCATGGGCAGGTCCGGTTCTTGTTCCGCCGGGTTGATGGACGGGCGGGACATCCGGTTCGCGTCCGCATTTTCAAGCGGGCGCAGATATGAAAACCGGCGAGACCTGAAGCCACGCCGGTTTCAAAAGTCTTTTAGCGGCGAAGGCTCAGCTTTTCGATGATGACCTGGTAGCGCGAGACATCCTTGCGCTTGAGGTAATCGAGCAGCGAACGGCGCTGCGAGACAAGTGCCAGAAGGCCACGACGCGAGTGGTTGTCCTTCTTGTGGCCCTTGAAATGTTCGGTCAAGTTGGCAATGCGGTGCGAAAGGATCGCAACCTGCACTTCAGGCGATCCGGTGTCGCCAGCGGCTTGACCGAATTCCTTGATGATTTCCTGCTTTTTTTCAGGCGTAATCGACATCGTGATTTCCTTTTGTTTGAGGATAGGGACGCCCAGAGCCGGGATGTCGTCCAGCAAGGGCCATGAAAGCAACGGGCGAAAAGCCGGATTGCTGCGGGGCGTATAGTGGAAATCGACGGGAAATGGAAGGGCGTTTATCCCTGCTTCTTCCCCGGCGCAAACCGCAGCACCAGAAGCCCTGCGATTGCTGACAATATCGATCCCGTCAGCACGCCGATTTTCACCTCTTCCACCCAATCGGCATGGCCGGGGAAGGCGAGGAGGCCGATGAACAAGCTCATGGTGAACCCAACGCCGCAGAGCAGCGCGACCCCGTAGACCTGTGCCCAGGTCGCATCGCGAGGCATGGCGGCGAGTTTAGCCTTTACGGCAAGCCATGTCGCTCCGAACACACCAATCTGCTTTCCAAGGAACAGCCCTGCCGCGACGCCAAGCGTGACCGGATGGGTGAAGGTTTCCAGCGACAGACCGCTGAGAGACACACCGGCATTGGCAAACCCAAATATTGGCACGATCATGAACGCCACAGGCTTGTGCAGAGCGTGCTCCAGCCGGTGTAGCGGCGAGTTCTCACTGCCGGAAACCGGAATGGTGAGCGCCAGCACGACACCTGCAAGCGTGGCATGCACGCCGGATTCATGCATCAGTATCCACAGGCCGACGCCAAGTATGAGGTAGGGTGCCAAGGCCTTGATGCCGATGCGGTTCATGCCAATGAGGATTGCCGTCACAGCGGCAACGCCGCCGAGCGCCCAGACATTCAGTCCGGCGGTGTAGAAGAATGCAATGATGACCACCGCGCCGAGATCATCCATGATGGCAAGCGCGGCGAGGAAAACTTTTAGCGACATTGGCACGCGTTTGCCTGCCAGCGCCAAGATTCCAAGTGCAAAGGCGATGTCCGTTGCTGCCGGAATGGCCCAGCCGGACAGAGACTCCGGCGTTGCTGCGTTCAGCAGCACATAGACAAGCGCCGGAACCGCCATGCCGCCAAGTGCTGCGATTGCGGGCAGCGAGCGCGTACTCCATGTTGACAATTCGCCGCCGATGAACTCGCGCTTGATTTCAAGCCCGACCAACAGGAAAAACAGCGCCATCAACGCGTCGTTGATCCAATGCAGCACTGAAAGACCGAGATACTTTTGTTCAAGTACCTCGAAGTAAGCCGGGCCAGCTGACGAATTGGCGACAATCAGAGCGAGGGCCGCAACTGCCATCAAAACGTTGCCGCCTGCGGTTTCGCTGTCAAGAAATGCCTTGATGGCGCTGAGAATCCGGGGGCGCTTTTGGGGCTTCTGCACGTGGAAATCCTTTTGTTCGCTCATCGCAATACAGCTTCGATGAGGTCTGGCAAAGCTTTCAATGTTTCAATCAATCGGAACCTCGGATGACTCTCCGGCGCGTCGGCATGGTCCAGTTCCCACACCAGTTCATGCGGCACATGCACACCCCATGCACCAGCGTCCAGCGCCGGAATGACATCCGATTTCAGCGAATTGCCGATCATCATAGCGCGCGCAGGTCCGTCAGCATGACGGGTGAACACCCGCTCGTAGACG
>JANMQE010000297.1:0-4695 GCA_031370195.1 Phyllobacteriaceae bacterium | reverse complement strand
CACGATCCTTGCCTACAACCAGATTTGCCAGTTGCTCGCCGAAGGGCATCGTCAGCAAGAATGACCCACCCGATTGCACACCAAAATTTGGCGAGATGAACACCATACCGGCGATTTCTTTTGACAGGACTGGATCACTGGCCGCCCAGGTTGCCAGGCCGCCACCGGTGGATACGCCGACAACGATCACCTTTTCACCAATCATTTTGCCGATCGCGAGTGCCTCGGCCATATCGTTGACCCAGTCATTGACGGTGGCGTTTGCCAGCGCCGCGCCATCCTGACCATGCCCGTTGAGACGCGTCAGATAAAGGTTTGCACCGAGCGCTGCTGCGACCTTGTCCGGCACGGGACGTGTTTCATTCTTGGACGCAGAAAATCCGTGCACATAGACAATAGCCAGTGGGGTCTTGGCCTTTGAGGCAGGAAACGCCCAGATGATTTCCTTTTGCAAATTGTCATGAATGCCCTCAACGGACGCCTCCGAACTTGCCAGATAAGCGTCGGGATCAGCACCGATTTGCTTTGAATCAAAGCTGACGACCGTATCGGTTTTCACGCGCGGCCCGAACAGGAACGCCGCGCCTGCAGCAATGACCAGAAATACAACACCATAAAGCATCTTGCGCAATTTCCCCTCCCAAGGATGTCCACAGCAAGACCTACCGAACGGGGAAATATTTGCAAGCTGGCTATTTTGAAAGCGGCTTCAGCGGTTTGTCTGCACCGGTCCCTTTGGCAACAAGCCAAAAATAGAGCGCGTGAGGCAACATGCTGACAAGGCGCAGCGGCCACGCCAAACGTCGCGGATAGCGGATTTCAAATCCGCCGCGCTCCAGCCCGTCGGCGTACCGCTTTGCTGCGTCCCCGGTCTCCATCAAGCCCGGCATCGCAAAGTCGTTCTTTTTCGTCAGTTCGGACACCACAAATCCGGGATTGCAGATTTGAATGCGGATGTTCATCCGGTCGAGATCAAACTTCAGGCTTTGTGCCATGGAGTTCAATGCAGCTTTGGACGCGCCATACGCGGCGGCGGTTGGCAAGCCGCCATATGATGTCACCGAGCCGGTAATCGCGATCTGCCCGCGCCCGTTTTTGGTCATGTGCGCAATTGCTGGAATAAGGCCATTGACCGCGCCATGGAAATTCACATCAAACGTCTTGCGAAAAGCTTCCGCCGATAGCGCGTCGCCATTCAATGGGATATAATTACCGGCGTTGAACACGGCCAATGCCACTGGCCCAAGGTCCCGCACAATTCTCGCCATCGTCTTGGCGACGTCGTCTTCACTTGTTACATCACACGGATAAGCAAAGATGTTCTTGCCAAGGTCAGGGTTTTCCACTGTGGATGCATGGAAATGATCAAAATTGCGCGCTGATATCGCAACCTTATAGCCGCGCCGCGCCAATTCCTGCGCCAAGGCAAGCCCAATACCTGATGAGCCGCCGGTAATCCATGCGCAGCCATCGCTTGGCGTCGCGCGATAGACGCTCATCTACCGAAAAAATCGCTGAAAAGCTGGCGGTAAGAGCCAGTCAGCCGCAACGGCGCGTCCGTTACTGCAAAGCATATGCACGCGCGCCCGTCTTCGGCAATCGGACGGTGATCGACATTCTCATCCGCCAGCGAAATATCGCCGCGACCATAACGCCCGTTGGCGTCGCAGAACGCGCCGTCCAGCACCAGCGTGAGTTCTGAGCCGTCGTGCGTATGCGAGGGCATTTTGCGCCCGGCCTTGATCCAAAGCATGTTGGCTTCGCAGCCATCGATCTCGCCAAGCGAAAACTCGCGATAGCCCGGCATTTTGGTTTTCCACGGAATTGTATCTACATCGAAACCGATAAAGTCGCGCAACACTGAGGGGATAATTCCATCGACGGACTTGGCAGGACTGAAGTGAAGTGGCGCTGCTCCAAAAATGTTGCCAAGCCTGATGTCCCGATCGTGAAGCAGCGAAGGCTCTATAGCCTCAAGCGCATCACCCGCAACACATTCAAGCGCATCGACAAAAGCGCGCCGTTCCGGGCGAAGGGCCAGATGTGCGGCCACGAGCACGCGCACCGGCTCCGGCAAAGCACCGCCCGCATAGCGCGCCATAAGCCCATCAAGGCATTCAATATCTGCAGATCGCATTAGCGGTCCTATATTTGATGTTTGTCTTCATAGCCAATACGCGGGAATTTTCTTTCCGGATTAGCAAATTAAGAGATATTTTCACGCCAATCTACATAAACCACTTAAATTTTTCTCCAAAACGACCCCTCTTTGCCGCAGATCGCCTTGCGAAAGCGCTCACGCCTTTCTACCCTCAGAAGATGTTTGGCAAGAGCAGTTGCCAAGAACAATTCCAAGGAACACTTCATGACGTCTGTGATCGACCTGATCGGCAACACACCGCTGATAGCGCTCAAGAAGGCGTCGGAACTCACTGGCTGCACAATACTGGGCAAGGCTGAGTTCATGAACCCCGGCCAATCGGTCAAGGACCGGGCTGGCTTGTTCATCATCCGCGACGCTGAACAGCGCGGTCTCTTGAAGCCCGGAGGCACCATCGTTGAAGGCACGGCAGGCAACACGGGCATCGGCCTGACGCTGGTCGCCAAGGCGCTTGGTTACAAAACCGTCATTGTCATTCCCGATACGCAGAGCCAGGAAAAGAAAGACGCTCTGCGCGTCATGGGCGCGGAATTGATCGAAGTTCCGGCGGTTCCGTACAAAAACCCGAACAATTATGTGAAACTATCCGGTCGTCTGGCCGCACAGCTTGCAAAATCCGAAGTTGGCGGCGCGATATGGGCCAACCAGTTCGACAATGTCTCGAACAGGGAGGGACACGCTGCAACAACCGCGCAGGAAATCTGGATGCAAACGGACGGCAAGGTCGACGGGTTCGTCGCCGCCGTTGGCACCGGTGGAACACTGGCTGGCGTTGCGCAGGGTCTCAGGGCCAGAAACAGCTCGGTCAAAATTGCGCTCGCTGACCCGGATGGTGCAGCGCTGCACAGTTTTTATACCAACGGCGAACTTAAAATGGCCGGGTCGTCCATCACCGAAGGCATCGGGCAGGGCCGCATTACCGCCAATCTGGAAGGTTTCAAGCCGGATTTTTCATTCAACATTTCAGACGCTGAAGCACTGCCGATTGTATTTGATCTTGTGCAGGAAGAAGGCCTGATCCTCGGCGGCTCATCCGGCATCAACATCGCCGGTGCCATCCGGCTGGCGCGCGAACTTGGACCCGGGCATACCATCGTGACCATTCTCTGCGATCTGGGCACCCGCTACCAATCCAAACTGTTTAATCCTGAATTCTTACGCAGCAAAGGCTTGCCGACACCCAAGTGGCTGGAAAGCAAGAGAAATTTTGACGTGCCGTTTAAGTCCGCATCATAACTCAACTGCTTACTGGCCGGTCGCATGTTGTATACTCACGTGAAATCGGGTTGATTCCCACTGCAAAAAACGTGACAAGTGGATGCGAAAACGCCCGTTTTCGCAACCGGTTCGGGGCGTCTCCCGATCCATCCTGATCGGAAGCAACATGTCAGCCAAAAGTCCGTTTGTCGTGTCGCCAGAATGGCTTGCGGAGCAGTTGGACAAGCTTGGAATCGTGATCGTCGACGCGTCCTGGTACCTGCCGGACATGAACCGCGATGCCAAATCCGAGTATGCTGCCGCGCATATTCCGGGTGCTGTCTTCTTCGACGTTGACGCTATAGCCGACTTATCATCCGGCTTGCCGCACATGCTGCCGTCTGCCGAGCACTTTGCTGAAGTCGCCGGTGAGATGGGCATTTCAGATCAGGACACGATTGTCGTCTATGACGGGCTGGGTGTTTTCTCTGCTGCGCGGGTCTGGTGGACGTTTCGCACCTTCGGCGCGCAGCGTGTTTTCATCCTGGATGGTGGTCTTCCTGGATGGAAAAATGCGGGGTTTCCTGTGACGGATTCGCCCTCGACACCTGCTCGAAAGACGTTCGAAACCCGCTTTGATTTTGCGCGAATTGTTGCAAAACCGCAGATGTTGGAACTTGTCAACAATGGCAGCGCGGCGATTGCTGATGCCCGTTCTGCCGCGCGATTTGCAGGCACCACACCTGAGCCCCGCGCGGGTCTGCGCGGCGGGCACATGCCGGGCGCAGCGTCCGTGCCGTTCAACCTTTTGGTAGACAATGGAAAGCTGAAGTCGCCGTCCGAGATCGAAGACATATTCAGACAACAGCGGCTGGACTTGACGGGGGACGTTGTCACGACCTGCGGCTCCGGTATCACCGCTGCCGTCATCTCGCTGGCATTGGAAAGTATTGGCCACAAAGACCATGCGCTTTACGACGGGTCTTGGGCGGAGTGGGGCATGCCGGGCGACACGCCGGTGGTTTTGGGTGCAATTGAGCCGTTGAAAACCGCGTCCAGCCAGCGCCGCTTCCTGAAGGCACATATCACTGATCTTGAAATGAAACTCCGTCCTGCGCATCGCGTGCCTTTGCCGATCGGACACAAGATATCGCTCGTCAAGGCATCCGGCATCGCGCCGTCGTTCTACCGCTATTTGTACCAAGAGGTCGGCAAGCCGCACCATTGGTTCGTCCGCCGTGGCATGAGTGACGACCAGTTGACGGCGGTGCTCGGCACTGGCAATGCCGAAGTGTGGGTAATGTATGCCGACGGCGGGCCGGCGGGATTTTTCGAGA
>JANMQE010000272.1:0-2930 GCA_031370195.1 Phyllobacteriaceae bacterium | reverse complement strand
TGGCGATGGCGATTTCGATGGGGTTTGTGCTGGCGCTGACGCGTACCAAGCCAAGGTCGAGCATTTCCATTCAGCCGCGCCGCACGACGCCGATCTTGGTTCCGGCTGAATGAACAAGGTTGCACTCCTGTGTGCCGGCGGGACTGGCGGGCATGTGTTTCCTGCAGAGGCGCTGGCGCACGAGTTGAAGGCGCGGGGCTGGGCTGTGCATCTTGCGACGGATGAACGGGCAGAGCGGTTTGCGGGTAAGTTTCCGGCAGAGGCGATCCATGTCGTGCCATCGGCGACGCTAGGGTCGAAGAACCCGATTGCTCTGTTGAAGACCGGGTTGAAACTCTACTTGGGCTTTCGCGCAGCTGGCAGGCTGATCCGCAAGATCAAGCCTTCGATTGTGGTCGGGTTCGGCGGCTATCCGACGCTGCCGCCGGTATATGCGGCGGTGCGGGCCGGTGTACCGACGCTGATCCACGAGCAGAACGCGGTTATGGGCCGGGCGAACGCGCTGCTGGCCAAGAATGTGAAGGCGATTGCGGGCGGTTTTTTGCCGGAGGCGGGCGCGGCCTATCCGGAGCGGACACTTTTGACGGGCAATCCCGTGCGGCCTTCTGTGTTGGAGGAGGCGAAGGTGGATTACCGCGCGCCGGATGCGGGGGCGTTCAATCTTTTGGTATTTGGCGGCAGTCAAGGGGCGCAGTATTTTGGCGAGGTCATTCCGGAAGCCGTTGCATTATTGCCCGAGGGTTTTCGGCACCGATTGGTGCTAACGCAGCAGGCGCGGGCTGACGACGAGGGACAAGTCAAGGCGGCGTATGCAAAGCTCGGTGTAAAGGCCGAAGTGGCACCATTTTTTGGCGACATGGCGCGGCGGATTGCTGACGCTCAGTTTGTTATTTCGCGGGCCGGGGCTTCGACCGTTTCGGAGCTGACCGTGATTGGTCGGCCGTCTCTATTGGTGCCTTATCCGTTTGCGCTTGATCATGATCAAGCAGCGAATGCTGCGGCCCTTCTGGCTGAGGGTGGGGCGATGGTGGTGAAGCAGGTGGAGCTTTCGCCGCAGAAGGTTGCTGACATTATTGCCGAACTTGCGGCCAATCCCGACAAGGCCGCACAGATGGCGGTGGCGGCGCGGGCGACGGCAAAGCCAGATGCAACGCTGTTGCTTGCGGACCTGACAGAGGCTATTGCCGCTGGCAAAACGGTTGCAGATTTCAAAAAAGGACTTGTTGCATGAAGATGGCGCCCAACATCGGGCTGGTGCATTTTATCGGCATCGGCGGCATCGGCATGAGCGGCATTGCCGAGGTGCTGCACAATCTCGGCTTCAAGGTGCAAGGGTCGGACCAGGCTGACAGCGCCAACTGCCAGCGTCTGCGCGACAACGGCATTGAGTGTTTTGTCGGGCACACGGCGGCGAACCTTGGCACGGCGGATGTCGTGGTGGTTTCAACGGCGATCAAGAAGAATAATTCCGAGCTGATGGCAGCGCGGGAGCGGCAGCTGCCGATCGTGAGGCGGGCGGAAATGCTGGCCGAGCTGATGCGCTTCCGCCAAGCGGTGGCGATTGGCGGCACACACGGCAAGACGACGACGACCTCGATGGTGGCGGCGCTTCTGGATGCGGGCGGTCTCGACCCGACGGTGATCAACGGCGGCATCATCAACGCCTATGGCACCAACGCCCGCATGGGCGGCGGCGACTGGATGGTGGTGGAAGCGGACGAGAGCGACGGGACTTTCCTGAGGCTGCCGGCCGACGTTGCGGTGATCACCAACATTGATCCTGAGCATCTCGACCATTACGAGACGTTTGACCGGGTGCGCGAGGCGTTCCGGCAGTTTGTCGAGAATGTGCCGTTTTACGGATTTGGCGTGATGTGCCTTGACCATCCCGAAGTGCAGGCGCTGGTGAGCCGCATCGAGGACCGGCGGGTGATCACCTATGGCGAAAATCCGCAGGCTGATGTGCGCTTCCACAATTGCGTGGTGGACGGGCCCGGCACGAATTTTGACGTGACAATCCGCGACCGCAAGAGCGGCAAGCTTACAGAATTGACGGGCCTTCGTCTGCCAATGCCAGGGCGGCACAATGTGTCGAACGCGACGGCGGCGATAGCGGTGGCGCATGAGCTGGGGATTGATGGCACGGCGATCAAGAAAGGGCTCGCGGGGTTTGCTGGCGTCAAGCGGCGGTTTACGCACACGGGCTCATGGAACGGCGTCGAGATATTTGACGATTACGGCCACCATCCGGTTGAGATCAAGGCGGTGCTGAAGGCGGCGCGGGATTCGGCGAAGGGCCGGGTGATCGCCGTGGTGCAGCCGCATCGGTATACGCGGCTTGCCAGCCTGTTTGATGATTTCGCGGCTTGTTTCAATGATGCCGATACAGTGATCATGGCGCCGGTCTATGCGGCAGGTGAGGAGCCGATTGCGGGTGTGAACTCGGAGACGCTGGTTGATCTTATCCGCTCTGGCGGGCACCGCGACGCGCGGCACATCAACGGCGCGCCGGAACTGGCCGGGCTGATCCGCTCACTTGCCAAGCCGGGCGATTATGTGATTTGGCTTGGGGCGGGAAATATTACGCAGTGGGCGTATGCTTTACCAAAAGAGCTCAATGCTTTGGGCGCATAAAGAAAAGAAAGTCCACATATGGACGGTGAAGCACTCATCAAGAAACTCGGCTCGCGGCTGGAGGGCCTGCGCGGTCGTATGACGCCCAATGCCGAGATGGACAAGGTGACATGGTTTCGGGCGGGCGGGCTGGCGGAGGTGATGTTTCAGCCTGCGGACGAGGACGATCTGGCATCGTTCATGGCTGCGGTGCCGGTGGAGATTCCGGTTATGCCGGTCGGGATCGGGTCGAATCTTCTGGTGCGTGACGGCGGGATTGCCGGGTTTGTGGTGCGGCTGTCAGTCAAGGGGTTTGG
>JANMQE010000233.1:0-2334 GCA_031370195.1 Phyllobacteriaceae bacterium | reverse complement strand
GCATCGCAAGACGGGCGTTGAAATCGTATGGGACAAACGCTCGCTGCAGGATTTCGAGTCCTTCCCGGTCGAGGAGTTGGCGCTGCAATACGATCTCATCATCATCGACCATCCGCATGTCGGGCAGGTCGTGGACGAAGGTTGCCTTTTGCCGCTGGATACTCCCCGCTTTGAATTCGAGCATAATTCGATCAAATTTCGAGCGGTTGGCGCATCGTTTTGGAGCTACAGCTACAAAGGCCGTCAGTGGGCGCTACCGGTCGATACGGCTGCCCAAGTCCAAGCGTTTGTGCCGTCACGTCTGGCTGCGCCCGCAAGGTCTTGGAATGAGGTTTTGGACCTTGCGCGTCAGGGCAGGGTGGCGTTGCCACTGCGTCCGCCGCATTCGCTGATGTGCTTCTACACACTCGCCGCCCATTTCGGCTCACCATGCCGGGCCGATGCGGCACCAATGATTTCCGGGGATGCCGCCAAGCCCGCGTATGAGTTGTTGACAGAACTCCATGTGTTACTCGACCCCGTTTGCCGGTTGCAAGACCCGATCGCCGTCTTCGAACACATGGCGCTTGCAGATTCGAAGATCGCCTGCGTGCCGCTCATTTATGGCTATGTGAACTACGCCATGGATGGCTTTCGCGCGGGGCGCATAGGATTCTCCAACATTCCCGTTGATGACGCGCGTGCGCCGAACGGCTCCGCTCTTGGTGGCACTGGTCTGGCTGTTTCCGCCAAAACCGCCTATCCCAAAGCTGCCATGGACTTTGTCTGGTGGGTCGCGTCAGGAAATGTGCAAAAGGACCTGTACGCCCACTCCAACGGCCAGCCTGGCCATGCAGATGCTTGGGAAGACGCTGCGGTCAATGCGGCCACGCATGATTTCTATCGCAACACGCGCGCGACACTCGAAGGCGCATGGGTGCGGCCACGTCACAACGGCTACATGGCGTTCCAGCAATTGGCATCGGAGCACCTCAACAATTGCCTCACCAATCGCCGTCCGTTGAAGGAATTCGTGGATGGATTAAACTCTCTTTTCGCCTCCAGCTTTCTGAAAACCTGAGCTACTTCATCCGATCAAACAATTCCGGGAAACCAAATCATGACCCTCTCGCTCCAAGACAAAGCCGTCCTCATCACCGCAGCCGGCCAAGGCATCGGGCGGGCGACAGCATTGGCGTTTGCGGCGCAGGGCGCGCGGGTGATTGCGACGGACGTCAACGAGGTGACACTGGCGACGCTTGCTGGCGAGACTGGCATTGTGACCCGTCGGCTTGATGTGCTGGATACGGCGGCGGTCAATGCGCTGGTGGCGGAGATTGGCGCGGTGGATGTGTTGTTCAACTGCGCGGGGTTTGTGCATCCGGGCTCAATCCTTGAAGCGAGTGACGCTGATTTTGATTTTGCGGTCGACCTGAATGTCCGCTCGATGGTGCGCACAATCAGGGCGGTGCTGCCGGGCATGCTGGAGCGCGGCGACGGCGCGATCATCAACATGGCCTCGGTCGCCTCATCGTTGAAGGGTGTGCCAAACCGGTTTGTTTATTCGTTGACCAAAGCGGCGGTGATCGGGCTGACGAAATCCGTGGCGGCTGACTATGTGACACGCGGCGTCCGCTGCAATGCAATTTGCCCCGGCACAGTCGAAAGCCCATCTCTGGATGAGCGGCTGCGCGCGACTGGCGATTATGATGCGGCGATGAAGGCCTTCATTGCGCGCCAGCCAATGGGCAGGCTCGGGCGGCCTGAAGAAATTGCAGACCTCGCCGTCTATCTCGCCACCGCACCCTATACCACCGGCCAAGCTCACATCATCGACGGCGGCTGGGCGCTTTGAACCCAACACGGCAATTCTCGTGTCGTTGCAACAGTTTTACCGGTTGAAACGTTCTTAACGCAAACGCTTGCCGGCCTTGTCAAACAGCAACGTTTTCGTCGGATCGAAGCCAGCCTGAATCCGCTCGCCCGATGCCCAGTTGCGGCCATTGTCGGTGGCAATTGTCAGGATATTGCCCTTGCCTTGCCGGGCGTAGGCATAAGTCTCGCCGCCAAGATGCTCAACAATATCGATGGTCACATCCAGAGACGCCGATCCGCCTGACTTGAAGTGTTCCGGTCTGATGCCGACAGTGACTTCGCTGCCCTCGGGAAGCCCGCCGACAAGCGGCGGCAGTGGCATGATCTGGCCGGCGTATTCGGTAAGCGTTAGCGCCTTGTTCTTGACGACCGCCGGCAGAAAATTCATCCGGGGAGAGCCGATGAAGCCTGCAACAAACTGATTGTCCGGATCATCGTAAAGTGTCAGCGGCGAACCGGTTTGCTCAATCAACCCCTCCC
>JANMQE010000200.1:0-10155 GCA_031370195.1 Phyllobacteriaceae bacterium | reverse complement strand
GGCAAATCCTTGTACGATTTGACATAGGAACGGAAAATGTCGGTGACCATTTCCTCATTGGTCGGACCATAGAGGAACTCGCGTTCCTGCCTGTCCTTGATGCGCAGCATTTCCTTGCCATAGGCGTCATAACGACCGCTTTCGCGCCACAGATCCGCTGACTGGATGGTCGGCATCAGGATTTCAACCGCGCCGGAGCGATCCTGTTCCTCGCGGATGATGGTGTTGACCTTGTTCAAGACCCGGAGGCCAATCGGCAGCCACGAGTAAGACCCCGCCGCCTGTTGCCGGATCATCCCTGCGCGCAGCATCAGCCGGTGCGAAACGATTTCCGCTTCCTTGGGGTTTTCCTTGATAATGGGGAGAAAGTAGCGGCTCAGTAGCATAAAACTCACCGGTTCGTGCACCCGGACTCACACGGGAATCGGGCAGAAATGCGTTTGTTGTGACGTGTCATAAACGGTTGGTGAGAGGAAGGGAACGGGGGGTGGGCGCTGATGTGTGCTCATACGGCCCCGGACATCGACATTGCCGGAAGACCCGAACTTATTCACCGGCTAAGGGAATTTTGGTTTCCGGAAACGCACCCATGTATTACAAGTCACCGCAACCATCATGGACTTGCAGGTAAACCCCTGCATTGCAAACCATTCGCTCCTATCGCATCATCACGCCGGCGAGGTGCATTCATGCAGAACACGACACTGTCAGACGAGCGGGCTTGGCAGGCGCGGATTTTGCGGCCGTTTACGGCGTTGGCAATCTTTGTCGGGCTGTTGGCGCTGCCGTTCATTTTGTGGCTCGATCTTGATGCGCTGTCCCGCAAAAATCTTGCAGAGCGGGCGCAAGAGACAAGCCGCTTGATTGATATCATGCGCAGTTTTTACAGCACCGAAGTGGTCGGGCGCATCCTGAACGCTGATGGGAAGGTGACCACGAGCCACAATTATCAGAACATAAACGGTGCCGTGCCCATTCCGGCGACACTTTCAATCGAGCTTGGAAACCGGATCAGTGCCGGAGATGGCATGGTCAAATACAGGTTCGTTTCAGACTTGCCGTTCAAGGGACGCGATGTGCATCCGCTGGACGAGTTTGAAAGATACGCTCTCGCCTCATTGCGTGCCAACCCTGAGCTTCCAGTTTCTGAAATCGGCGGTTCGCCGTTCAATCGCAGCCTGCGCGTGGCAACTCCGGTCGTGATGGGTCAGGTGTGCGTCAGCTGCCACAATGTGCACCCGGACAGTCCAAAGAAGAATTGGGCAGTCGGCGATGTGCGCGGCATTCAGGAAATTATTGTGGCCCAGCCGATTGAGGCAAATATTTTCGCATTCAAATACCTTCTGATGTATTTCGGCGCGGCGGCGCTTGCCGGATTGACATTGCTTTGGTTGCAACACCGCCAATCCAAATTGATCGGTGCGATGAATGAGGATTTGACCGAGGCCAATGACTTTTTGGCAGCAGTATCTGTCAAGATCGCCAAGTACATCTCGCCGCAAATCTACCGCAGCATCTTCAGCGGCGAGCGCGATGCAACCATTGCCACTGAACGCAAAAAGCTGACGATTTTCTTTTCCGACATCAAGGATTTCACAGCCACTGCCGAGCGGTTGCAGCCGGAAGATCTCACAATCCTGCTCAATGAATATCTCACCAGCATGTCGGAACTCGCCCTGGCGCATGGCGGCACGGTGGACAAGTTTATTGGCGACGCCATCCTTGTGTTCTTTGGCGACCCGGAAACCAAGGGCGTGGAAGAGGATGCTTCGGCCTGTCTACGCATGGCAGCGGCCATGCAGATAAAGCTTGATCAGCTCAACCGGGAATGGCGCAAGCGCGGCATCAAGCATCCGTTCAAGGCGCGCATGGGCATCAACACCGGATTTTGCAATGTCGGCAACTTCGGCAGCAATGACCGGATGGATTATACAATCATCGGCGCGGAAGCCAACTTTGCGGCGCGACTGCAAGCTGTGGCGCAACCCGGTGAAATCATTTTGAGTCAGGAAACCTATGAGCTTGTCCGCCACCTCGTCACAGCCGCGCCAAAACCACCGATCACCTTGAAGGGCATCGCCCGCAAGGTCACACCCTACGCGGTGGGCGCGTTCGCCTACGACATGACGTCGCGCGAAGGTGTCGTCAGCTCCAGCATGGCCGGGCTTGAACTGTTCCTTGATGTTGATGAATTGGACGACAACAAAGCAGATCAAGCGCGCGAGCAGCTTCACGCCGCGCTGGAGGCACTGGACAGGAGAGTTCGTTAACCTGTTGAAAATTATGATGTTCTGGCCAGTTTGCCTGCCAGGTCGATGTTCAAGACGGTGCCAATTGCCCCTGCCAGGTCATTGTCCTTCTCGCGGGCAAGCTGCAACGCCCCGCGCGGCCAAGCGTAATACAGCGCATCTTTGGCAACTGTCACAGTTGCAGTGGCTGGCTTGTTGGTCAGGAATGCGATTTCGCCGATGAACAGGCCGGGACTCACGTCAATCTTGCGCCCGCCCTTCTGGATGTCCACGTCTCCCTCCAGGACGAAATAAATGTCGTCTGGCATCTCGCCCTCCTTCGTCAGAATGGTGTCAGAAGACGCAGTGACCCATCGCCCTGCCCGCAGCAGCTTGCGGAAATTGCCCGGGTCGATGGATGGCAGCTTGCCATAAAGTTTCAGCTCATTGGCCGAAAAGCTGCTTGTCCCGCGGTCACGCAGGATCGCCGCAATCATGTACAGATTGATGCCGACATTGGGAATGTTCCACAGGATCGCGCCCCACAGCGGCTGGTCGGCAACGTTGAAATAATAGGTCACGTACGCAAGATCGCCGGCGATGGCGAAGGTGCGCAGCAAAATCTGGTCACGGAACAGAAAACAGATCAGATAAAGGATCGCGCCGACATGAACGAGCTGCGGCAGTATGAATTCCATCGTGGGCATGTGTTCGACCTTGCGTTTTTTACCCAGAATACGGGCGTGCCGGCGAAACACAAGTGACAGCAGGTTTTGTGGGGATTTGCCGCTCAGTGAGCAGGAGGACGCATGAATTGCGGCAAATATTGCACCAGATCGTCAAAGCGCAAACCGTTGACAATCGCAAACCACCAGAAAGCGGCAAACACCAGTGTCGCGATAAATGTTGTGGTACCCGCAACGAAGAATATGCGCGGGCTTGCCGGTGCACTTGCATGTGTGCCAGGCACAATCTCGCCGGCCTCTGCTTGCGTCTTCAGCCCGAATGGAAGCACAGCGAACAGCGTGATCCACCAGATGATGAAATAGACGGCGAAGGCGGAGATCGGGTTCATGAATGGGTTCCTGAGAAGTTTGATCTAGCGCGGGCAGCGGCGAATTGGAATGGCGTTTGCGACGAGCTTTCTTATGCCCCGATCTTCCATGAGGAATTTGAGGAGCGAAATGTCAAAGCCAACGATCCGGCTTTGACCGCGACGAGCGCGGATGAGCGCGCCGGTCTTGTTGTTTGCAATGACAGAACGCCCGAATCAAAGCACCACCCGCGCGCTTTCCAGACCCCATTGGAGCAGCTCCTGCGCCCGCGCCAACGTCGTCGCTTCGGTGTAGCAGCGCAGTTCCGGGGCGTTGCCGGAGGCGCGGTAGTGGATGGTGTCTCCGCTTGCCAACACAACGCGCACGCCGTCTATGGCGTCGAAACGCGCGATGTCGCCAATTGTCTCGAAATGCTTGTTGCGAGTATCTTTATGCAAAAGGCCATCGAGGAAAGGAGCAGTCTGCTCCGGTGCGGCGTGTTCGATTCGGCCGCTTTGGGTGAAACGTTCAGGCATATCCGATAACAGCTTGGAAACCGGCACGTTCGCTTCAGACGCAAGGCCGAGGACGGCCAGTATCGGCAGCATGGCGTCACGTGTTGGCAAGGCTTCAAGCATGCCACCGGCGACATTGGCATCAGAGCCGAGCAAAACACCGCCATTGGCCTCGAAGCCGACAACAGTGTTCGACCCTTCTGCCACCGCCTTGACCATGCCTTCAATGACGTAGGGCGAGCCGACACGGGTGCGAACGACGCTTTTGAACAGTCCACACAGTTCGACGGCAGAACCGGATGTGACGGGCGTGACGACTGTCGTTGCTCCAAGAAACTTTGCCGTCAAAATGCCGAGCATGTCACCACGAAAGAAAAGGCCGTTTTCATCTGCCACCAAGGGCCGGTCGGCGTCTCCATCAGTGGATATCAGCGCGTCCAGCGCGTTGACTTCACAGGCCGCTTTGGCAAATTCGATGTCCTCTGCGTGCAGCGCTTCGGTGTCGACCGGCACAAAAATGGCTGAGCGGCCGAGCGGAATGGCGCTTCCACCAAGCCTCTCCACGAGCTCAACCATCAGGTCGCGGGCAACCGAACTGTGCTGATAGACACCGATGCGCAGTCCGGAGAGTGAATTGGGCTCCAGTATGGATACACAGCGCGTCAGATAGTTTTCACAAGCAGCTGAATTGACGATGACATCATGCAATCCATCGACCTTCGTCAGCCTGTCCAAATCCACCTCCGCCAAGATTCCGGCTTCGTCTGCCTTGTCAATTTCGCCATCCGGACGGTAAAATTTCAGGCCGTTGCGGTCTGCCGGGATATGACTGCCGGTGACCATGATTGCGGGTGATTTGATGGTTTGCGCGCGCAAGGCCAAGGCCGGCGTTGGCAAGGGGCCGCAGTTTTCCACCTGCATCCCGGCGTGTTTCACAGCCGCCATGCAGGCGGCTGCAATTTGCGGGCTTGAGGAGCGCAGATCATGGCCGACCAGAACGACGGTGCCGGAAAACAATCCGTGCGCCTTCTGCATGTGCTTGAGGAATGCCGTTGCGTAAGCGAAGCAGACGTCATCGGTGAGGTCAGTTACCAACCCACGCAGTCCGCTGGTGCCGAATTTTAGACTGGTCATGCAAGGCCTTCCTAAGCAAGGTAGCATCGCGACCGAAATCGTCGGCAGCAACTGCTGGAATCAAAGAAGGCTGGCATAGCATTTTTCAGCGGCTGTAAACCAAATGCGCGACCGCACGATTGAAGCCATGGGTCACTCCGTCCCGTACCCGAACGCCTGCCGGAACCGCTGCAACGCCAACTCATCTCAAAAGCGAACAAATATTGCGCATCGCCGCCCAGCCCGCCGCCCGTTGACACCATGAACAGCGATGTGCGCTTGGAAATCTCGGCGGTGACCTTCGGCCGAACGACTTCGATCTCGACGCCAAACGCGCCCGCCTCCACGTAAGCCAAGCACATTTCCCAGACTTTCATGGCGCTCCCGTCCGTCTTGCCGACCGCCTTGAACCCGCGGTCCATGTGCATTTGGAGGGTATCTGGCCGACGTGCCCCATCACAGGTACAGCCTCATCGGCAAGACGGTGCACAACCTTCAACGAGGCGGCGCAATAGACTGCGTCGGCGCCAGCGTTGACCGTCTGGAATGCCCAGCGGAGGATGTCGTCCCGGGTGCCCATCTCGTACAGCGGTTTGCCCGGAACGGCGAACAGCGAGGGCGCGACGTCGCGGAAATGCTTCTGCGATAGCATCTCCGGCGGCACGGAGACCATGTCGATGCCCGCGGCTTCAGCGGCGGCAAGCTCTTCCCAATTCTCCACGCGCATCATCGTATATTGGTACTTGGCCTTGTTGGCGCGAACATCGGCCACCGTCGGCTTCTTGCGTGTCATGAAACTCCCCCATTTTTTTGGGCGGTCATTGTGTTGTTAGATAACCGCGCTTTATTCAAATTTCAGCCTCAAGCGCAGCGGCGATTAAATGCAACCATGAGAAACATACTTAAGGCAAATACAATTTAAAGTATATAATATTGTACCAAAACAGCAACATTTACCTGTTAACTTAACGTTGTGAGCCAAATGTGTTCGTGAATGATTGATTAACGCGCTAGAAGTTTGTGCGGGGCATGCAGTTCGTTTTCAGGTAGGGGTCTTTCGATGCGTGCAAAATTCACTTCCGGAATTCCGTTTGGCGTCCGTAATAGCGCGGCACTGGCTGCGATCTTCATGGGCCTTTGGTCGTCAACTGCGCTGGCGCAGACCGCTGTGATCGACAACGGCACGATCCAGCTTGGCATCAATGATTTCGGCACCCTGATAACGCCGGGACAAATTGGTCTGACCTATCTGCCGACAAGCACGGAAGCGCTGGCACCCGGTTGCGACTGCGAAGGCTGGGGCATCGCCGATCTTGGTGTGATCGGCCATGATTTCGGACGAAGCCAAGACAATGGCGACTCTGGAACCGGCACTTCGATATTGACATTCGGCGGGGCAGGCACAGTCGCCAGTTCAAATGGCTCCACCGCCACGGCGACCACGGATATCACGCAGGGCGGCAACCCGTTCGCCCGCGTGGTGCATGATTTTGCGCCAAGCGCATCGTCCAATCTCTACCAGGTCGACGTGACCATGACGAATTTGGGTGGGCTTCCGATCACCAATCTGGTCTACCGCCGGGTCATGGACTGGGATGTCGCCCCGACGACATTCAGCGAGTTTGTGACGTTGCAGGGCTGGCCTGCGACCGCACTCATCGCGTCCAGCGATGACGGTTTTGAAAACCCCAATCCAAACGTGGCGACATTGGGATCAATTACCGCTCCGGTAAACAGCAATTTCTCGGATAGTGGCCCGGCTGATCACGGCGCGGGCTTCGACTTTTCATTCGGAACGCTGGCGGCCGACGGGACGCAGACGTTCACTATTTTCTACGGCGCAGCCGGAACCGTGGATGAAGCCTTGGCGGCGCTTGGTACTGTCGGAGCGGAAGTCTATTCGCTTGGCTATCCGAACGATGGCAGTGGCGGACCCAATCCGACCGGCACGCCGAATGTCTTCATCTTTGCGTTTGCCGGCGTTGGCGGAACGCCGGTCGGTCCGGGCGTCGGGCCGAGAACTGATTTGGAAATGCTGCGCGCGATGGGTGTGTTTGTTGCGCAAAAGGTCATCGACGACCCGCTCTTGCGGATGGACGGATCAGTCAATGGCGGCGAAGACCCGTCCGGCGGCGGAACTGTAATGAGCGGTCTGCGATACATCGCAACCGGCGGCATTGCGCAGGCGGACTTCACCACATCGACGAATGTCGACGCTACTACCAGCCTCGCCCATGGTGGACTGGCCGTTGAACATGCATTTGGCGCAAGTAATGGTGTCCGGGGCGCGCGGCTTGGCGTCGGCCTTGATTTGGGACGTGCCACTGGCGATCACGACAATGATTCATCCGGTTCCGCCGGTGCGGTCACGCTTTACACTTATGGCGGGGCGAGCTTTGACAATGGCGCTTATGTCGACGCCGTTTTGGGCTATACTTGGCTTAACTATGACTGGAACAGGCTACAGGCCCTGGGCGGCTACAACGGCAATACGAACGGCGGCCAGTTCTCCGGCCTCGTCCGCGCAGGCGTGGACCGGCCGATTACTTGGGGCGGTTTGACCGGCTCGCTTTCCGGCGGTGTTTTCGGATCGTTGCAGTTCGTCAGCAATTCCATCAATGGCTACACCGAAACCAGCGCGGTCTTGCCGGGCGGCGCGGTTTATGGCGACCACGGCGCGAATTCGACGATCACCAAACTTGGCGGTCGTATGACCTACCAGACCAAGACCCAATCCGGCACCAATATCACCGGTCAGGCCTGGTTGGCATGGGAACATCAGCAGTTTGGCGCTGATACGGTTTCGGTGAACGGGGCCAATGTGGTGCTTGACTCAGTCAAGCGGGATCTGGCTCGTGTCGGTATGCGTCTTTCGGCGCAAGTTTCACCTAACGGCACCTTCTCGGCTGAGTATGAAGGCGGATTTGGCAAAAGCTTTACGGAAAATTCCCTGACAGCGCGCTTCAAGTTCCAGTTCTGAGAACATCGCTCTAGATGTGGAGCCTCAACAAGTTGTCCTTGGTTAAGCTGAGGGCACAGATGAGCGGTTTTGAGTTTAGTCTGCCGTGAGGGCGATGCCAATTGTACCTATGGGGCCAGTTTGGCAGGCATGTTTTGCGTTGCTCTTAGGTTTGGTAGGTTCGGGCGTAGGCCCATTCGCGCAATACGGTTTGGATGAAGCCACCATAATCTGCCGACGCCTTGCGCGCTGAACTGCACAAAATGCTTCGCCTTACTGCAATCCCGCACTCACGGGTTTGGCAGTTGCCTGCCTCAAATTCGCAGCCAACACTCCTCCGAACTTTCACGCTCTCAACGCGCAGTGCTTTTCGTGCGTGGAACAAGCCATATGAAAATACGTTGGAAAAGTATTGTTTTGATTTATTTTACATCAAAAAGACGAAAAAAGAAAAATACATTCCATTTTTCTGTTTTATGCAGCGCACCATGGAAATTTCGAGTTGACTTGATGTAATTTACATCAGAACATGATGCGATGAACGCTGTGCTTCAGAATGAACGTCCCGCGATGGCAGTAGCTTGGCGCAGCCCGACGATCCATGAGATCGCAGCCGTCTCAGGGGTCGGCACTGCCACGGTTGACCGCGTGTTGAACGGTCGCCCAGGCGTGCGCGAGGCGACGCGGCTGCGCGTGGTGCAGGCAATCGAAAAACTCTCCAAGCCAGAGGCCGCCGTCCCGGTGCGGAGATGGAAGATAGCGTTCCTCTCAGAATCCGGCCCAAGCTTCAACCAAACTCTGGACGCCGCGATACTGCGCTATGGAAACAACAATCCCGGCAACAGCTACTCGTTCACAGGCTTGGCATCGTCAAAGGTGGACACCATCAAATTCGCCGATCTCATCGAGCGCACGGCTGAGGAATGCGACGGTCTTGTCATCGTCGCGCGCGAGGATCTCACGATCAACCGGGCGATCCGCAATGTGATTGCGCGCAAGAAGCCTGTCATCTGCCTTACGACGGACCTGCCTGCCTCCGGCCGCGCGGTGTTCGTTGGCAGCGACCAGATTGCGGCCGGCTCGACCGCCGCTTGCCTGATGGGGAGGACGCTTGGGCGGCGCGCCGGCAAGATACTACTCGTCTACTCCCTGCCCTACCGCGCACAAGAGGAGCGTGAACTCGGCTTTCGGCGGGTGCTCCGGTCCGAATTCAGCGAATTGCAAATTGACGACCGCGTCAATTCAAATGACGACAATGAGCACTCCTACCGTCATGTGATGAACTATATCGAAAGCTACGGTGCTCCGGCAGGCATTTACAACACAGTCGGCGGCAATCTCGGGATCGGCCGTGCCCTGCGGGACAATGGCCTGGACAAGAACGTCGTTTTCATCGGCCATGAGCTGAACGCCAACTCGCGCCTACTGCTGGAGGGTGGCGAGATGGACTTTGTCATCGGGCACGATGTCGACGCGGAAGTGGCGCAGAGCGCCAGCGCGTTGAGCCTGCTGCTGGAGGGCAAGGCGTTTCCGGAGATTGAACAAGTTCCCGTGCGCATCTACGCGAAATACAATTGCGCTTGAGAGACTGACCGGGTGAACACAGGCAATGTGCATCCGGCGATGCGGCCAGCGGGCCTGTTTTCGCAACGCGACCCATCCCCCGCGCGGGGGATGAATGTCGCGAGGATCAGTCTACCATGCCAACGCATGCGATCAGGACTTGCCTGATCAGGAGCGCCCGATATGACCACCACCCCGACAATCTGGAAGCCGGCATTCTCCGTCAATGTTGGCGCGACGGCCGGCAGCCAAACTGTTCCCCGCACCATCGGCCTTGCCAACGGCAATTTCCTGACTGTTTGGGAAGACACCACCAACGGTACCGGCCCGTTTACCGACATCATGGGCCGGATGTTCACGCCCGAAGGCGTGGCCATTGGCACAGTGTTCCAGGTAAATTCCGCAGTTGTGGCGTCAGACGAAACCGGGCCCAAAATTATTGCCATGCCCGACGGTGGTTATGTTGTGACTTACGGCAGTTATCTGGAGGCGATTGGCGGCTTCATCGGCATTGAGCGGTTCGATGCCAATGGCAATTCCCTCTCCAGCAAGTTCATCACCGATCCAAATTCCAGCCTTACAAAATGGGAGATCACTGCCGACAGCGCCGGAAATTATACCGTGGTTTACGAAAAACTCGCGGTTCATGCCCTGCCCTATCCGCAAGTCGGCACCTACTATTCGCAGGACATATTCTCGATCACGTACGATGGTGTGACCAACGCCCCTGGCGCGGAAAATGC